>NZ_AMRI01000030.1 GCF_000299915.1 Gallaecimonas xiamenensis 3-C-1 | reverse complement strand
GGGCCTTTGAATTCCCCCGCCTCAAGGGGCCCAAGGGGTATCGTTGGTATCTGATGTTCACCTCCGGCAAGCAGGAAAACCTGGACGGCCAGCATCTGTCGGTGCTGGAAAGTGCCGGTGACGATCCCATGGGGCCCTACAGCTACAAAGGCTCACCCATGCCGGACAGCTGGAATATCGACGGCTCCTACCTGGAGCACCAGGGCAAGCTTTACCTGCTGTGGTCCGAATGGGTGGGCGATGAGCAGCTCAATTTCATCGCCCTGATGCGCGACCCCTGGACCCTGGCGGGAGACAAGGTGGTGCTGACCCGCCCCTCACAACCCTGGGCGCAGTCTGGCCGCAAGGTCAATGAAGGGCCTGAAGTCCTGAAAAAAGATGGCCGCACCTTCGTCATCTACTCCGCCAGTTTCTGTGACACCCCGGACTACAAGCTTGCCCAGATTGAACTGACCGGCCAGGACCCGCTGGATCCCAAGGCCTGGACCCATGCCGCCCAGCCGGTTTTTGAACGGGGCAACGGTGTTTTCGGCCCTGGCCACAACGGCTTCTTCAAATCGCCGGACGGCAAAGAGCATTGGCTGGTCTACCACGGCAACAGCAAAGAAACCGACGGCTGCTCTGCCAGTCGCAGCCTCAGGGCCCAGCCTTTTGGCTGGCATGGGGACGGCACCCCGGATTTTGGTGAACCCGTTTCCGAGCAAACCCCGGTCGCGGCGCCGTCCGGTGAGAACGGCCCCCTTACCCTGGTGCCCCAAGGGGCTTTTTGGCAACTGAACGGCCAGGGTCGGACTTTGGGGGAGGGCAAGCTGGTATTGGATCCCACCCGCCACGGCGCCTACCGGCTGGCCAACGCCAAAGGCCAGTTTTTGACCGGTCAACAATGCGGTGCCTCCTGGCAACCATGGCAAAACCAGGCCTGCCAGGAATGGACCCTGGCCAGCCAGGACGACGGCCAGTTGGCGTTAACCAACCAGGACAGTGGTGAGTCCCTGGGCAACTGGCAGGCACTGCCGGCCCAGGAGGTGGCGCTGGTGTCTGCGCAAAGCGGCAAGGTGCTGAGCCTAAGCCAGGGGCACCTGCAGGGGCGCCCGCAGGGGCGCCTGGTGCAGCGCGCTTACGACCAGGGCCAGGACCAGCAGTGGCGTTTCCAGGCAGCCGAAGCCGGCTTTGTCACCCTGGCGCCCAAGGGCAGCAACCAGTGCCTGGCAGTACAGCATCGGTCTCTGGCCGCAGGTGCCCCTGTGGTATTGGCAGACTGCGGCGCTGCCGAGAGCCAATGGCGATTGAGCCCGCAGGGCGACGGTGCCGTGCAGCTGATCAACAGGCATAGCCAACAGAGCCTGGATCTGGCCAGCTGCGGCCTTGCCGATGGAACCACCGTCAACCAGGCCCCAGTCCAGGACAACCGCTGCCAGCACTTCTTCTTAAGACAGCCCTGAGCGGCAGGACGACACCGATAAAACAAGGCAGCCGGGTGGGACCCGGCCAGCCTTGCTACGCTCGTTTTTCAATCAATTAAGCTGTTGATTTTTTTAATGAAAATGTCTTGATTGGTTAAAAGTAATACAATAAGTTTTAACTCGATGCAGTACAGATGATCCACAGGCAAGGACCTGTGCAGACAAGAAAAATACTTGGGGGAACACCATGTTCAGAAAAAGCCTATTGAGTGCGTCCATCGCCCTGGTGCTGGCGTCCACGGGGTCAGCCTTGGCCCAGGACAATGAACAAGACCTGGCCCGCCAGGCCCTGCCTGCCGACACCAGTACCGACAGTGCCGCCACCACAGACGATGTGGAGGTGATTGAAGTCACCGGTATCCGTGGCAGCTTGAACAAAGCCATGAATATCAAGCAGCAAAGCGTGCAGGTGGTGGACTCCATCGTGGCCGAGGACATCGGCAAGTTTCCCGACAACAACCTGGTGGAAGCCCTGCAACGGGTAACAGGGGTGCAGGTCACCGACCGGGCGTCTGGCGAAGCCAGCACCATTACCATCCGGGGCCTGACCGATGTCACCACCACGGTCAACGGCCGCCGTATCTTTACCTCCACCGGCCGGGCCGTAGCGGTCCAGGATATTCCCGCCGCCTTGCTCGAAAGCGTCGATGTCTTCAAAACCAGGGGCGCCCATCAGCTGGCCAGCGGCCTGGCGGGCCAGATAGATATCCATACCCAGCGTCCCTTCAACTTTGAAGGTGGCAAATTTGTGCTGGCCGCCCGTGGCATCTATGCCGACCAGACCGACAAGACGGATCCGCAGATCAGCGCCCTGGTCAGCAACCGCTGGGATACCGCCATAGGTGAAGTGGGTGCCCTGGCCAACGTCGCCTACACCCGCACTCATTACCGCGACCAGAACCTGACGGCGGGGGCTTTGGTGCCTTTCCGTGCCGACAACCTGGAGCGTATCTTCGAAGGCTGGCCCCAGGGCCTGGAAAATGGCCTGCCCAATGCGCCAGGCTCAACCTTTGACCTGGTCGACACTAACGGCAACGTCACCGAGGCCGACGTGCCTTATGTGCTGTCCCGGGACGCCATCTTCCAGAATGACCTCAACGGTGAGCGCGAGCGCCCCGCCTTCAACCTGTCCCTGCAGTGGGCCCCCAACGACAGCTCCGAGTACCTGTTCGAAGCCTTTTACAACGGCTTTCGTAACAAGAGCTTCAATTCCATGCTGTTCAGCTATGTGGACTGGTGGGGCGACTTGGCCGACGTACCGCCGCCCACCTTTTATGAAGGGACCAATGTCATCAAGTCCCGGGTGGTCGGCAGCCCGGCGGTATGGAGCAGCGGCGACTACTCGGAAAGCAAGACCGACAGCTATGTCTTTGCGCTGGGAGGCAAGTGGGACCTGACTGATGCCCTTCGCTTGAAGTCGGAGCTGGTTTACCAAACCAGCGAATACAAGACCGACTTTGTGGCGTTGCGGGCCGACGCGGTCGGTATCCCCAATGTGCGGGTGGATTTCAATGCCGACGACGGCCTGCCCGCCTGGGGCTTTGTGGCAGACGACTACAGCACCCCGGTCGATTTGGCGGCCGTGCAATGGAACATGGGCCAGTACTTCGACAACGGCGGCAAGGACAAGGGCGATTCCCTGGCCTTCACCCTGGACGGCGAGTACTTCCTGTCCAGCGGCTTTATCAGCCGTATCAGCGCCGGCCTGCGCTATGAAGACAGGGGCGGCGAGTCCCATACCAGGGGGGCCGATGCGGTGCTGCTAAGCGCCCAATCCCTGGACAGTGACCTGGTCTATCACAACCCCTACTTCTTTGACGGTGAGGCCAATGTGCCGACCAGTTGGGTGGTGGCCAATGGCTATGGCTTGATGGGGTCGCGGGATCATTACCGGGAGCTTTACAACATTCCCGGTGAGAAGCTGGTGATGAAGCAAACCTTCGACATCAGCGAGAAGTCCTGGGACGCCTACCTGGAAGCCGACTTTGACAGCGAGCTGTTCGGCAGGCGTTTCGACGGTCAATTCGGGGTGCGCTATACCACGGCCGATACCGACATGACCTTCTACAACTACCCGGAAGTGGACCCGACCATTTTCGACCTGGGCGGTACCTCCAACTCCAGTGACAAGCTGTTGCCGAGCATCATTGCCCGTTATCACCTGACCGATAACCTGATGGCGCGCCTGGCTTACACCGAGACCCTGCGCCGCCCCGACTTTGGCCAGCTCAACCCCTTTATCACCTACAACAAGGATCTGACCGGCAACAAGCGCGGTACCGCCACCGGCGGCAACCCGGCCCTCAAGCCGGTCGAGTCCAAGAACTTTGATCTGTCTTTGGAATGGTACTTTGGGGAGGGTAACGCCCTTTACGGTACCTACTTCAAGCGGGAGATCGACGGCTTTGCCTACGACTCGCGGCAACTGGTGAGCTATCGCCAGCCGGGTGAGTCGGAGACCCTGGATTACATCCTCAGCCTGCCGGCCAATACCTCCAACGGCACCCTCGAAGGGGTGGAGCTGGGTACTGTTTACTTCCCAGAAGGCCTGCCTAGCCTACTCGATGGTCTTGGCATCCAGGCCAGCGCCACCTTCTTGGATTCGTCCCAGGACATTCCCGAGTACAACTCCGAGACCGGTGAGTTGATGGGCTACACCAGCCGCAGCATGTTCGGGGTATCGGACAGCTCCTACAGCGCGGTGCTGATCTATGACCACGGCCCGGTAGACATGCGCCTGTCCTATGTGTGGCGGGAAGACTGGCTCAACAACTATGAAGCGCCAACCTTCGCCAACCCCCGTGGTGTCTACCGTCGCCCCGAGCAGAGCCTGGATTTCCAGCTGAGTTACGACCTCAGCGACCAGCTGATGCTGACCTTTGACGCCACCAACCTGACCAAAGAGATCTATCAGTCCTACTACCAGGACGAGGACCTCTACAACTTCAGCAACTCCCTGTATAGCCGCACCTTCGCTCTTGGTGTCCGCTATTCTTTCTGATCCAGTGGTTTGCCCCGGCCTTGGCCGGGGCTTTTTTCATGGCACAAAAAAGCCGGGCATTTCCCGGCTTTTCCAATGCTATTGGCCTCAGGCCAGGGCTTCGGCCTCGCCCCCCAGGGCATTGATGAGCTCGGGTATAAAGACTTCGAAGGTGCGGGCCATCAGCACGAAGTCGGCGTCGAGGCGGGCAGCCTTGTCGGCGCCATCGATGTCGTCGTTCTCTTCCCGCAGCAGGTCGGCAAACTTGACCCGCTTGATGGCCAGGTTTTCGTCCAGCACAAAGGACAGGTTGTCCGGGTAGCTGATGGCCAGCTTGGACACCAGGCGCTGGTTGTCGAGGATGGTGTTGATCTCGTCCATGTTCAGGGCCTGCTTCTTGGTGCGGATCACCCCACCTTCTTCCAGCAGGGATTTGAACTCGGCCTCGTCATCCACCTCGAAGGGCGCCGGGGCCTGGGTCTTGAGCCAGTCGGTCAGGGTCACGGCCACAGGGGTGGCGGCGGCCAGGGGGGTGACCGGCAGGGAACCGATGGATTTGCGCAGCAGCCCCAGCACTTCTTCGGCGCGGGCGGCAGAGGAGGTGTCGACGATCACCAGGTTCAGTTTTTCGCTGATGTAGGCATAAGTGAAACGGGAGCGGACAAAGGCGCGGGGCAACAGATCGGTGACGATCTCTTCCTTGATGGTCTGCTTTTCCTTGCGGCCCACGGCGCGGCCCTGGGCCTGTTGGATCTCGGCCACTTTCTCGTCCAGCAGCTCTTTGATCACGCCGCCGGGCAGCAGTTTTTCTTCCTGGCGCACACAGAGCAGCCAGTTGCCGTCGGCCTGGTGGGTCAGCTCGCCGTCTTCGCGGCGGGTCACCGGGTTGACGAAGCCGTAGCGGGCAATGTCCTGGCTACCGCAAGGGGTAAAGCGGTTGTCGGCCAACTGGTTGGAAAAGGCCGTGCTTTCCAGCGTCAGTGGCTTGGTCAGACGGTAGAGCAGCAGATTTTTAAACCACATGGCAGGTCCTTGGAAGCGAGGGAAGGGCAAGAGTATATGAAAGCTGCCGAGGGTGAAAAGCGTTTCTAAATGTCGCTTTGGTCACAGTTTTGCGGTTTGGCGGTCTAGCCGTCGATGCTAGACTCCCGCACTTTGCTCCAGCCAGTGCGGCTGGGGCCGTTGTTTCACAACCAAGCTGACAGCCATGACAGACAACCAAGATTTGCTGGGCCAGGCGCTTACCGTCGCCAACTCAGCCGTAAACTGGCTTAGTGGCCTGCTCTGGGACTCCGTACTGATCTACCTGCTGATCGGAGCCGGCCTCTACTTTACCGTTCGCCTCAAGTTCATCCAGCTGCGCCACTTCGGCCACATGTTCACCATACTGCGCCATTCCCGCCATGCCGATAAGGCCGGTGTGTCTTCCTTCCAGGCGCTTTGTACCTCCCTTGCCGCCCGGGTGGGCACCGGCAACCTGGCCGGTGTGGCCCTGGCCCTGAGTGCCGGCGGCCCCGGTGCCATCTTCTGGATGTGGCTGATCGCCTTTATCGGCATGAGCACCAGCTTTGTGGAAAGCACCCTGGCACAGTTGTTCAAGGTTAAGGACAACCACGGCAACTTCCGTGGCGGCCCGGCCTATTACATGGAGCGTGGCCTGGGGGCCCGCTGGATGGGCATCCTCTTCGCCTTGTTCCTGATTTTGGCTTTCGGCCTGGTGTTCTGCGCCGTGCAATCCAACTCCATCTCTGAAGCCATGAACACCGCCTTTGGCCTGCCCCGTTGGCTGGTGGGCGTGGTGGTGGTGGCCCTGACCGGCCTGGTGATTTTCGGCGGCCTGCGCTCCATTGCCGGTGTGGCCGAAGTGGTGGTGCCCTTTATGGCGGCCGGTTACCTTGGGGTTGCCATAGTGGTAGTGCTGATGAACGCCAGCGAACTGCCGGCGGTGTTCAGCCTTATCATCAAGTCGGCTTTTGGCCTGCAGGAAGCGGCGGCCGGTACCGCCGGTTATGCGGTGTCCAAGGCGCTGATGGAAGGCATGAAGCGGGGCTTGTTCTCCAACGAGGCGGGCATGGGCTCGGCCCCCAACGCCGCTGCCACCGCTACCCCCACTCCGCCGCACCCGGCTTCCCAGGGCTATGTGCAGATGCTGGGGGTCTTTATGGACACCCTGGTGATCTGCACCGCTACCGCCTCTATTATCCTGTTGTCCGGGGTCGATCTCAGTGGCAACGCCGAAGGGGTATCCTTGACCCAGAGCGCCCTGAGTTCCCAGGTGGGCGGCTGGGGTAACGGCTTTGTGGCGGTGGCGCTGTTCTTCTTCGCCTTCACCTCCATCATGGCCAACTACTACTACGCCGAGATCAACGTCAGCTTCCTGCGCCCCGGTTCGGACAATGCCATTCGCATCTACCGGGTGATGGCCCTGGGCATGGTGATGTTCGGTGCCGTGGCCAAGCTGCAGATCGTCTGGGATCTGGCCAACCTGGCCATGGCGCTGATGGCCATCGTCAACCTGGTGGCCATACTGCTGCTGTCCAACATCGCTTTCAAACTGGCGCGGGACTACAACTGCCAGCGCGCCGCCGGCAAGACGCCCTTTTTTGACGTGCGTAAGTTCCCCGAACTCAAGAGCCGCCTGGCCCCTGGGGTTTGGGAGCAGGACAAGTCCTGACCGAACGGCACAATCGATGCAAAGCGGCCCCCCGGGGCCGCTTTTTTGTTAGAGTGGCAGACCACCGATTCGAGGAGTTTTGCCCATGCTGATGCTGGTGTCCCCGGCCAAATCCCTGGACTTTGAAACCAGGCCCGTTACCGACCAGTTCACCCAGCCCGACCTGCTGGACCAGTCTGCCGAGCTTATCGACACTTGCCGCCAGCTGACCCCTGCCGCGCTGTCCAGCCTGATGCACATCTCCGACAAACTGGCCGGCCTCAATGCCGCCCGTTTTGCCCAGTGGCAGGCTCCTTTCAACCCGGATAATGCCAAGCAGGCGCTGCTGGCCTTCACTGGTGATGTCTACACCGGCCTGGACGCCACCAGCCTTGACGATAAGGGCTTTGCTTATGTGCAGCGCCACCTGCGTATTCTCTCCGGCCTCTATGGCCTGCTCAGGCCCCTGGATCTGATGCAGCCCTACCGCCTGGAGATGGGCACCAAGCTCGACAACCCCAGGGGCAAGGATCTTTACGCCTTCTGGGGCAACCTGGTCACCGACAAGGTTAACCAGGCCCTGGCCGACAGCGGCAACGACGAACTGGTGAACCTGGCCTCCAACGAATACTTCAAGTCGGTCAAGCCCAAGCAGGTCAAAGGCCGGCTGATCACCCCGGTGTTCAAGGACGAGAAGAATGGCCAGTTCAAGATAATCAGCTTCTACGCCAAAAAAGCCCGGGGCATGATGGTGCGCTTTGCGGCCGACAAGGGCATTAGCCGCGCCGAAGATCTCAAGGCCTTCGACTACGGCGGCTACTTCTTCAGCCCCCAGGAGTCCAAGGGCGATACCTGGGTCTTCCTGCGCCACGAGCAATAAAGCAGTGTAAGAAATCTGTAATGCTGATGTGCCTTTGCCAAGTCACTAACTGGTCACTAGGTTTAACCTTGGCAAGGAAGCCATTGTCTTAACGCCGCAGCAGCCAGCCTGTCTCTTGCTCATTTGGCTTCCTATCTCTTCTATTCAAGGATGAAAGGAAGCAACAATGAGCTACCAAATTACTAACCCACAAGAGGCCTTTAAGCGCGCTTTTCAACGCTATTCTTGGTTTGAGGCAAAACAGGCCTGGAAAGAAATCAAGCAAAGTAGCGACAGCATGAAAGAGCAACGTTTAGCGGAAAAAGTGGTGCTGACTGGCCAGGCAGCAACCATGCTGGCCTCTCTTAATGAGTTTGACCGTAGCAAAGTCCAAGACGAAATTTTATACCTCACCTATAATCCGCTGCCACTGGATGTCTGTAAGCATTGGAATAACCCTGCGAAACGACTCTTTAAATCCCGCTATCCTTTCAGTCAGTACCACTATCTTATCAACTATACGGCAGAGCCGGGTGGGGTACTGCTGATCAATGATATATTCTTTGATAGATCCTTGCATGGAAATAAAAACACAGGTTTTAAAGAAAGGAATATGATGTATGAAGTGGATAGATATGAAAACGAATCCATATCTGGACGCTTTGATGAGGAAATGAATAAATTAGTTAGCTCATCAACGACTGATATAAAACAAAACAAACGTAAGTTTAATAAGTTCATCAGCGATGTTACGGCCTCATGGGATATCAGAAGGCCCGTTTCCCGGGTCGAGTCAGAGCATGTGGCTGTTAACGGCATGCAAAACGATCTTAGGAAAGCCACTTGGTTAATGGCTACTCATGTGGAATCGGCTTATCCACAGGACAAAATAGATCTATATACCCTATTCCATAACCCAACAGAAGGTTTTATTCAAGATATCGCCGAATGCCTTTGGGATAGGAATCAGGATAGAAACTCATCCAGCAATGCTGCCCACCTGGCCGCCGTGCTTCACCAATGCCAACAGGCAGGAAAAGTGAAGAAGTGGACAGTGCATAGCCAAGGTGCCATTATTTTTTTAAGGGCAGTGCAACTGCATATGGCAACGAAAGGCACGCCCCTGGATAAGCAGAAGGTGGCTTTACATGGCAGTGGTGCCCATGTTGCCCTGTTTGAAAACACCATGGCCTCGGCTGGAATTAAATTAATCAATGTTAACAACAACCCGTTTGATGTAGTGCCAAATAAGGCGGGTAAAGCAGGTGGGAAAAGCAGCTTGCGGTTTATCTTGTCGGTGATGTTGGGTGGACCAGGCAGCAGTGCTCATACACTACCCTTTTTGGGTATAGAAACGTACTATAAACAGTTATTGTTTTTAGGTAAGAATGGCATGGCGAAATCGGTTAAGAAATTTATTGATAACTCCGTTAGGTAATAAAGGGGATTGCAGTGAGCATATTGACGCGGTTATGGGGATTAGTCGGTGGCCCTGATTTTCGTTCTGCCATCGACTATCATTTTAACCTTGAAGGGAAGTTTCTATCATTCCGCGTTCCCGTCACCCATATTGATCTCGATGATATGATGCCTGTTGATATCAATATCAATGACGAACAATTTATTGGGCAATACATCACATCATTTGGCCCTGTTATCTTTATCCCTATTAATACATGGCGTTGGAATTATTCCAGTCGTCTTTTATACAATAATGCTGCTGCTTCAGTATCTCTATCAGTGCGAGTAAGAAAAGTTAAAAGTAAATGTCCAATTCCTAATGAGCAAGCGATGAAAGAGTATCTTACCTGGGAATATGATGACTACTATGAAAATGGGGTGAATCAGGGTAAAAAAGGTTTTAATCGATATCAAAGGGAAAGAGTGCTAGATTTTTTTCAGCGTAAATATGGTTATGGGCATGAAAAAATTGACTTTTCGCAAGAAATGAAGGAACACTTGGATGGCTTGTTGAAAACAGTCCCGCAAGAAAGCGACTACCATCACTACAAAGGTGTCGATAATACTTGGGTCTATTTTTTCTTGAAAAAAGAAATGAATTTTCCTGCCAGCCATTACTGTTTCAGGCTTGATGACTATAATATTCTCGACTTTGTATTCACCTACATGTCTGATGAATATGCCCTTGACGAAAAGATATTGGATGTTCGCCACGATCTTGAAAAACGAATTATGGACACGGTGTCAATAACTTCAGGTGTCATGCTAACGAATTGACTGCTGCTCTGTTGGTAAAAAGCCGCCCTGAGGGCGGCTTTTTATTTAGTTGCAGCTGGCGCCGAAGATGGCTTGGGCCCACTCGGGGTGGTCGATAAAGGGGTTGCGGTTGTGCTGGCGCTCATAGACCCGCTCGTTGCGGCGCTCTTCCCAGGCCGAAACCGGATCTTGGGCGTTCCATTCCAGCAGGGTGCAAAGATCCCCCAGTTGGGCGCCGCTGGTACCTGTGCTGTGGACCAGGGTCAGGTCCGGTACCCCGGTGCTGTCGTTGCCTTCATAGCGCACGTCCATGTAGAACAGCATCCGCGCTACGTCACCCTTGACGGTATCTGCCGGTTCGAAGCTGTCGCTGTCGGTCTTGTTGTCCGGTGACTCGGACAGGGGGCTGCCGCCCCAGTCAAAATCCTTGTTACCACGACTGCTGTTGATGGACACGTCGGCCGGGCGCAGGTGGTGGATGTCGGTATAGGCCCACTGGCTGGAGGACGGGAAGCCGTGGCTCTTGGCCCAGACGTGTTCGCGGTTCCAGGCGTCTTGGTCGTTGGTCTGGCCGGCGCGAAAGCTTTTCGCTTCAGAGCGGCCGGAGTAGAGCAGGATCACGTTGTTGCTGTTGTTGGGGTCTTCGTCTGTGTACTCCAACTGGTCCCAGACCTGGGAGTAGGTGAAGTTGACGCTGTCTTGCAAGATGGTATTGAGCGCCGCCTTGAGGGCGCTGCCGGTCTTGCCAAGGGCCGAGGCATAGTAGCTGTCGGTGTCGCCGTCACCGCCGCCGTTATCCGAGCCGGTGTCGAAGCTGGCGCTGAGGATGACACCGCTAAAGGCGCTGTAGCCGTAGAGGTCGATATAGACGCGGCCTGTGCTGTTGACCACACAGCTTTCACCGTTGCCCGAGTTGATGGAGCGGCAGTCGTAGTCGGCGGTGGACGGCGCGCTGCCGGCTTTGACATAGAGGTCGGCATCGCCGCTGCCGCCGCTGCTGGTAACGGTCAGGGGCGCCTGGGCTACGTCAATATAGAAGTGCAGGCTGGCCTGGGCGGCGGTACCCAGGTCGGTTTGGGCCACGCCATTGGCCAGGGCCGTGGCTGGGGTCTCGTTGCCGCCACAGTCGCTTTGCAGGGGGCCGCTGCCGGGGCTACCGGCATTGGCGGCCACCTGCCAATCGTTCTGGTTGCTGGCGCTGCTGAAGGTGGCGCGGGCCAGGGCGACGTTGGTGGCGTTCAGGCTCCAGCCCGACAGGCCGCCTTCCCAGGCTACCTGATCCACCAGGCTGGTGCCGTTTTTCAGCTGCACGTAGTCGCCGGAGTTGCCCAGGGCCAGGGTCATGCCGCTGATATCGGGTTGGCTGCCAAAGAGGGCGGCAAAACCACTGGCGGAGCGGGCTACCGTCAGGTACTGGCCGGCGGCCAGCTGGCCGGCCAGGGCGAAGCTGCCGGCGTTGTCGTTGATGCTGTAGCCACTCAAATCCACAGTGGTGCAGCCAGCGTTGAACAGCTCTACGAACTCTTCGGTGCTGTCGTTGTTGGGAGCGTCGTACAGCACTTCGCTGATCACCAGCTGTGCCTGGGCGCTGCCCATCAGGGCGCTAAGGCCCAATCCCAAAAGCCATTTTGTTCTCATCATGCTCTTCCTGTGTTGACCAGTGCAAAATGCACGGGCACTTGATAAAGAGTTGTTAAAAGGAACGCAATGGCATTGGTTGCATAGTGACCAGCTTATTGGCTCTGATCTTCAAAAATTCATATAAGTCGGCATCTTAGACATAGGTCGCAGCTCAATTGCCTTTGGTATCAGACCCTGGGTCAGGGCCTGGGGGCGGTGGTAGCATAGAGGGGCTTTTGACACAGGATAAACTCATGCATAAGAAGATCGTCGCCAGCCTGGTGCTGCTGGCCCTGGGTGGCTGTGGTTCGGCCGAACAGGCGGCAGCGCCGCTGCACTTGCGGGTGATGGAGACTACCGATCTCCACGCCAACATGATGAACGTCAACTACTTCACCGGCCAGGAAGACGACACCCTGGGCTATGTGAAGACCGCCACCCTGATCCGCCAGGCCCGCAGCGAAGTAGCCAACAGCGTGTTGGTGGACAACGGCGACCTGCTCCAAGGCACCGCCCTGGGTGACTATATCGCCAAGGTCAAGGGCCTCAAGGACGGCGCCGTGCACCCCATCTACCAGGCCATGAACCCCATGGGCTATGACGTGGGCAACGTCGGCAACCACGAATTCAACTTCGGCCTGCCTTTCCTGCTGGACAGCTTGCATGGCGCCGCCTTTCCCTATGTCAGCGCCAACCTGTTCAAGGACGACGGCGACGGCAACCCGGCCAACGACCAGCCGCTGCTCAAGCAGTACCTGATCAAGGACTACCAGTTCCGTGACCAGGCTGGCCAGCCCCAAGCCGTCAAGATCGGTTACATCGGCTTTGTGCCGCCGCAGATCCTCGAGTGGGACGCCGTCAACCTCAAAGGCAAGGTCACGGTGCGGGACATGGTGGACATGGCCAAGGAACTGGTGCCGCAGATGAAAGCCCAGGGGGCCGATGTCATCATCGCCATTCCCCATGCCGGCATGACCGCCTCCCCCCGCCAGGGCATGGATGAAAACGCCGCCTACTACCTGAGCCAGGTGCCGGGCATCGACGCCCTGATGCTGGGCCACTCCCACAGCTACTTCCCTGGCGAGCGCTACCAGGATCTGCCCAACGTGGACATGGCCAAGGGCACCGTCAACGGTGTCGCCGCCGTAATGCCGGGCTTTTGGGGCAACAACCTGGGGGTGATCGACCTGGAGCTGACCAAGGGCGAGCATGGCTGGCAGGTGACTGGCAGCCAATCGACCCTGCGCCCCATCTTCAAGCGGGAAGAGGGTAAGGTGGTGAGCCTGGCCAAGAACGACGCCACCGTCGAGGCGGCCGTGGCCCCGGCCCACCAGGAAACCACCGCCTGGGTCAGCACGCCTTTTGCCAAGATCAACGGCGATATCCAGAGCTTCTTCGCCCTGGTGCAGGACGATCCGGCGGTGCAGGTGGTCAACAACGCCCAGCGCTGGTACCTGGAGCGTTATATCCAGGGTACCGAGTTTGACGGTATGGCGGTGTTGTCGGCGGCGGCGCCGTTCCGTACCGGCTACGGCGGCGCTGGCAACTACACCTTCGTACCCCAGGGAGACATTGCCTATCGCAACGTGGCCGACCTTTACCTCTACCCCAACACCGCGACCGTGGTGAAGGTAAAAGGGGCGGTGGTACGGGAATGGCTGGAGCGCTCCGCAGGCCTTTTCAACCAAATCGATCCCAAGGCCAAGGGCCAGCAGGAGCTGATCAATTCCAAGTTCGCCAGCTATAACTTCGACGTTATCGACGGTGTCAGCTACCAGGTGGACTTGGCCCAGCCCAGCCGTTACGACGGCAATGGTCAGTTAATCCACCCCGAAGCCCACCGTATCCAGCAGCTGACCTACCAGGGCCAGCCCCTGGACGCCGAGCAGGAATTCTTGGTGATCACCAGCAACTATCGCGCTGGCGGCGGTGGCCATTTCCCCGGTGTCGACAGCAGCGCCATCGTCATCGCCAGCCCCGACGAGAACCGTCAAATCGTGGCGGACTTCCTGGGCAGCCAAAAAGACGGCTACAACCCGGCGGTGGACAACAACTGGCAGTTTGCGCCCCTGGCCGGTGAGCCTCTGGTGACCTTCTGGTCTGCTGGTGGCGACCAGGCCAAGGCGGTGGCCAAAGACTCGGCCAAGGTAGAGCCCACAGGGCAAACCAACGCAGAAGGGTACGCTCAGTACCGGTTGCGCTTCTAAATCGCCAAGGCCCCGAAAGGGGCCTTTTTTATTTGAGCAAGCCGTCCTGGCGCATGCGGCGGATGTCCAGATCCTGGATCTGTTGAATGGGGCAGCGCTGGCCGCCGTAGAGCACGGCGTCCCGGTGGGCCCTGACCGAGGCCTGGCCTGAGGTGAACTTCAGTACCGGCTGGCTGGGGTCGAAAAAGCAGCTGCCAAGCACCGACATCAGCACGGCGCGGTTAGGGCTTTGCCAAAGCACCACCTGGGAGTGGTTGACGATGTCAAAGCTCATAAAGCGCGGGTTGAACAGCTCCAGGGGCCTGCCCTGGGTGTACTGCTGCCAGGGCAGGGGCTCGCTGCTTTGGCTGGCACAGCCGGCCAGGGCCAACAGGGCTGCCAGGGACAAGGATCGCAAGGCTTTCAAAACCGCCTCCTAAGAATATGGGGGTTACAGAGGTTAGACGCCAACAGGCGCCCTGGCGTGACAAAAATTCCTCTGGCCCCCGCTTCTCGGGGAGCCTTTGGCTAGTGCATAATGGCGCGCCTTGCCGTGGTTCCTCCGCTGCCAGGCGGCCGTCCGGCCTTGTCTTTTGTGTATTCAACAATATCAGACCTTTACCTGTATCAGGTGCGGAGCTTTTGCAGCATGACTGTGGCTAATCCGTGCATTACCTGTGGTGCTTGCTGTGCCTATTTTCGCGTGTCCTTTTACTGGGCCGAGGCGGAGATAGGTGGCGGCCTGGTGCCCGACGAACTGACATCCCAGGTCAACCCTCATCTTAGCTGCATGAAGGGCACCGAGAGCCGTAACGGCTGTCGCTGCGTTGCCCTTGGCGGCGAGATAGGGCAGGCCACCGCCTGTACCATGTACGAGAAAAGACCCAGCCCTTGCCGGGAATTCGAGTACTCGGGCTACCTGGGCATTGCCAACCCCGACTGTGACAAGGCCCGTGCCCACCACGGCCTGGCGCCGTTGCCCATCATCTATGTGGCACCGGCTGCGTGAATATCCCAACCCGCTTCGGCGGGTTTTTATTGTTCAAAGCCCCTGGTTATGGTTTGCTTATCAACAAGTTGTATTCCCCAAAAGGCCATTTGATGAAACGGATTGCCATCATAGTTGCCATTGCAGCCCTGTCCCAAGGTTGTAGCTCCCCTCTAAGCTTCAGGGCCCAAGCCCCCAGTTTGATGTCGAGTCAGGTTGCGACCTACCGGCTGAACGACGTCGAGAACATGAGCAGGGAAGACTTGGGTACCCTGACCAGTTCCGATTGTGTCAACGGCCTGTACGGCGAGCACCTCAGCCAGGTGGACAGCTCAGGCGCCATCGAGAAGCTGAAAGCCGAGGCCTACAGAAGAGGGGCCAACGCGGTGTCGCCACCTGTGTGCCGGGCCCGCTTTGATACCGGCAGTTGTCAGCAAGAGCTGTCCTGCAGCGCCCAGGCCTGGCACGTTGAACAGCTAACTGGCCCCAATCCGGTCAAGGATGCCCCCAACAACCTGGATGCCATGTTCAACAAGCCCATCACCAAACGTTTCCACCTCCCGCATAGCGCCACCGGCGGGCAATAAAAAAGGGCAGCCGTTGGCTGCCCTTTTTGTTGTTACACGGCTTGATAATTATCAAGAACGAACTTTTTATTTCGCTTGCAGCTGGGACAATTCACATCGAACTGTCGGTTGTCTTGCCCGCAAACGCATTGCCAACCATCATCGACTACTGAGGCATAGCGGACTGCATCGGCACCTATTGTATTCTTGATGTCTTCCTTCTCTAAAGAAGGGATTTGAGAAGCTTCCTGCTGTTGAACGGCCACTTCTTTCCCACAGAATCTGCATAGCACTGCCTCTGCTTTGATTTCTTCTGCGCAATAAAGGCACTTCTTCAATTTCCCCGAAGGATTAGGACTAACAGCCTGGTGTTGAGTTGGGTATTGGGGATGTTGGTTAGAAAGCATCAGCGAGGCTATCAGCCCAAATATGCCAAATACCAAGCCGATGAGAAACCACAACCCTGCATTATGCCCCCGGCCTGCCGCAATACTGGCTGAGATAACGCCGCAAAATACCCAAACAATGAGAACTAAAAAAGTCATTTTCTCCTCCTTGAGATGAATATCGCTTTAGGTTTAGACAATACTTTCGTAATAGGCAAATCAATCAATCGCGAAATAAAAAAGGCAGCTTAAGCTGCCTTTTTTGCGTGTTGATATGTTCTTATTCGTCGGCGGTTTTGCCACGGGCCACGTCGCTGCGCTGGCGGGCTTCGCTGCCACGGGGGGCGCCTTTGTTTTTCAGGTCGCGCTGGCGCACCTTTTTGCGCTCGGCCTGCTTGGCGTCCTTCTTAGCCTTTTTCTTGGCCAGGGCCTTTTTGGCGCTGGGCTTGAGGGTCTTGTCCTTTTTCTTTTTCACCGGCTCTTTGAACTTGGACTTGGGCCGCAGTTCGTCGATCACCCGCGCCTTGATGGGGTCTTCCTGGTAACGCTCTACCCGGCGCAGCATGGACAGGTCATGGGCTTCTACCAGGTTGATGGCCGTGCCCTTGGCGCCGGCGCGGCCGGTGCGGCCGATGCGGTGCACATAGACGTCGGCGGTGCGGGGCATGTCATAGTTGATGACATGGCTGATGTCGTCGATATGCAGGCCCCGGGCGGCCACGTCGGTGGCCAGCAGCACCGGCACCTGGCCGCTCTTGAAGCGGGCCACGGCGTTGTTGCGCTTGTCCTGGGCCATTTCCCCCTGCAGCCAGACACAAGGCAGTTTTTCGCCGGCCAGTTGGTCACGCAGTTCCGCCAACTTTTCGCGGGTCTTTACGAACACCAGGGCCTTATGGGTGTCGGGGTGGCGAAGGTGGGCCAGCAGCAGCTTGAACTTGTGTACCTTGTCGTCGCAGTAGTAGACCCACTGATGGATTTTCTTGCGCTCGCGGCGGGACGGATCGGCGCTCAGCTCTACCGGATCGGTCAGGGCCTTTTCGGCGAACTGCTCCAGGTTGTGGCCTTCGAGGGTGGCGGAGAACAGCAGGGTCTGGCGGCGCTGCTCGCACTTTTCGAGGATAAGCTCCATGTCTTTTTGGAAGCCCATCTCCAGCATGCGGTCTGCTTCGTCGAGGATCAGCAGCTCAACGGCGATGCAATCGAACAGGTTCTTGTCGATGTACTCCACCAGGCGCCCGGGGGTGGCCACCACCAGGTCAACTTCGCCCCCCAGGGCCTTGCCATGCACCTTGTAGTCGACACCGCCGATCACCGAGCCGATGCCGATGGGGGTCTTGCCGGCCAGGGCCTTGGCGTCCGCTTCAACCTGCAGGGCCAGCTCACGGGTGGGGGTGAGGATAAGCACCCGGGGCGGTTCCTTGCGCTTTTTGGGGTAGTCCAGCAGGTGCTGCAGGGCCGGCAGCAAAAAGGCGGCGGTCTTGCCGGTGCCGGTGGGGCTCATGGCCAGCAGGTCATGGCCATCCATGGCGGCGGGAATAGCCTGGCTTTGGATGACGGTGGGTTTCTTGAAGCCCAGTTCAGCGACGGCTTCAAGCAGGGCCGGGTCCAGTTCCAGATGTTCAAATGCCATGGGGGTTCCTCAGGTTGGCCTGCCATACAGACAAGGGGGCGCTGATTTTAGGCAAAGTGGCCTTGGGGTACAATCTCGCAGCTATGAGTAAAGGTTTCCAGTTCAAACAGTTTTTTGTGGGCCATGAGCACTGTGCCATGAAAGTGGGCACAGACGGGGTGGTATTGGGTCTTTGGGCTGCCTTACCCCAGGGGGGGCGGGTGTTGGACATCGGCGCCGGTACCGCCCTGGTGTCCTTGATGTTGGCCCAGCGCGGCCCGGCCCTGGCATTGGATGCAGTGGAGATTGACCCCGGCGCCTGCCAGCAGGCCAGGGACAACGTCGCCGCCAGCCCCTTTTCGGCGCAAATTTCCCTGCACCAAGGGGACGTGGCTGCCTTTGCAGGGGGGCCTTATGAGCTGGTAGTGAGCAACCCGCCCTTTTTTACCCCCCAGGTGCGCTCGGCCGACGACCGCCGTGACCAGGCCCGCCACGTGGCTGCCTTGCCGCCAGAGGTATTGGCGGCCCAGTGCCTACGCCTGGGGGCCAAGGAGGTGGCCATGGTGCTGCCCTGGGACGACCACCTGCTCTGGGCCCAGCCCCTGGCCCAGGCCGGCTACCAGCTTTACAGGCGCTGCGCCCTTTATTCGGTAGAAGGCAAGGCCCAGCCGGTCAGGGCCCTGCTGCAATGGAGCCAAAGCCCCAAACCGTTGGACGAGAACAGTCTGGTGCTCCGTGACCCCCAGGGTCAGTGGACGCCGGCATTTCGTGCGCTGGGCAGGGATTTTTACCTTCATTTTTAAACAAGGCTTGAGCCCTTTCGGCTAATCGTGATACCCCTTGTCGACTCGATTTCAAACAAGATGTGGTTGTAGGGGTTTTTGCGTGACCAAAAAGCTGAAAAGCGCTGATCTGTTGGCCTTGGGTTTTATGACCTTCGCCTTCTTCCTCGGCGCCGGTAACATGATCTTTCCGCCCATGGCGGGTTTGAATGCCAGTAGTGACCTGGCGCCGGCGATCCTGGGTTTCCTGCTCACCGCTGTAGGCCTTCCCCTTCTGACTATCATTGCCGTAGCCCTTGCCGGTGGCGGCCTGGACGCCCTGGCCAAGGTATTGCCCAAGAGGGCAGCCCTGGCCCTGTGTGTGGTGCTCTACCTGATCCTGGGCCCCTTCTTTGCTACCCCTCGTACCAGCCTGGTGGCCTATGAGCTGGGTTTTGAACCCTTCGTCGGGGGCGGCTGGGTCAGCCAAGCCCTCTACTCGGTGCTTTTTTTCGGCGTGACCTTCTGGTTGGCCATCCGCCCCGGCAAGCTGCTGGCGGTGGTGGGCAAGGTGATCACCCCGGTGCTGCTGGTATTGCTGGCTGCCATTGCCGTGATGCTGGTGGTCGCCCCCCTGGGTGAACCTGTGGCCAGTGCCGCCGCTTGGCAAAAGGCGCCTTTTGCCAAGGGCTTTTTGGAAGGCTACCTGACCATGGACACCCTGGGGGCCTTGCTGTTTGGCCTGGTGGTGGTCAATGCCCTCAAGGCCCGTGGTGTTGAAGACCGCAAGCTGCAGTTCCGCTATCTGTGCGTGGCCGGCGTCATTGCCGCCACCGGCCTGGCTTTGGTGTATATCACCCTGTTCCAATTGGGGGCCACTGCCGGCGCCGTGGTCAACAATCCCAAGGAAGGCAGCGAAGTATTGGTACCGGCCATCGAAGCCCTCTTTGGCGCCGCCGGCCTCTATGTGCTGGCGGCGGTGGTCACCCTGGCCTGTCTGACGACCGCCGTCGGCCTGACCAGCTCCTGCGCCGAGTATTTCTCGGACACCTTCAAGAAGATTAGCCATGTGCAGGTGGCGGCCGTGGTCTGTGCCTTCTCGGCCCTGGTGGCCAACGTCGGCCTGGTGCAGCTGATCAACATCTCGGTGCCGGTGCTGTTCTTCGTCTATCCCATCGCCATTGCCCTGGTGGCCCTGCGCCTGTTGGCTGTGGTGCTGGGGGAGCACCGCCGTGGCCAGCAGCAGGTGGTGGCGGTGACCGCCCTCTTTGCCCTGCTGGACGGCGTCCATGCCACCGGCCTTACCATGCCCAAGTGGCTCAACCACCTGCCGCTCTTTGAAGAAAAGATGGTATGGCTGGTGCCAACCGCCCTGGTGATGTTGTTGATGGCTTTGTTTCGCCGGGCCAGGGACGTACGCTCGGAAGTGATGAACTGATAAAAAAGGCGCCCTAAGGCGCCTTTTTCATAGTTGGCTTTCGATGGGCAAAAGCCAGAAAAAGCCATTCTTGATGTGCTGCCAGAGGCTGATCTCCGGTTCGCTGTCCTGGCATTGGCCCTGGCTGCACCAGTTGAGCCTGTCGTTGTCCAGGCTAAGGGCGAAGGCGCTGGTGGCAAGGTCTTCTGTCATCAATGCTTCCAGGCGCTGGGCCAGGGCTGGGCTATCCACCACCAGCCCCAGCTCGGTGTTGCGGTGCAAGGAACGGGGATCGAGGTTCATGGAGCCGATAAAGCTGTAGCGGCTGTCTACCACAAAGGCCTTGGCATGCAGGCTGGCCTTGGCACTGCCCAGGCTCAGGCCCTGTGGGCTGGTCAGGGCGCTTTTTTGCTCATAAAGATGAACGCCGGCGGCCAGCAGTGGCTGGCGATAGCGCTGGTAATGGCTGTGCACCGCCGGCACGTCGTTGGCGGCCAGGCTATTGGTCAGCACCCTTACCTCCACCCCTTGCTGCACCAGGTTGGCCAGCAGCGCCACCCCCTGGTCACCGGGAATAAAATAGGGCGAGCTTATCCAGAGCCGGGACTGGGCCTGGGGCAGGCTATGGCCAAGTTGGGCCAACAGGCTGGTGGCCGCGCTTCCTTCAACCTTGTCTGGGCTGTCCGCCACCAGCCTGGCTTGCCCCTGGTACCAGGGGCCAGGCCAATCTTTTAAGGCCGGGATCTGCCGGGCCTGTTGCCAAAAAGGTTGGAAAGGGGAGGGCGTTTTAGTCGCGGCGGCCAGGCTGGCTCTGAGGTCATCCAGGTTGGCGCTTTGCGGCACAGGCAGGGTTACCGTCCAGGGGCTGTTCCAAAAAGCATCGAAGCTGGCGGACAGCTCCTTGACCACGGGGCTGGCAGCCAGCAGATCCAGGTCGCGAAAGTTGCTGTCTTTGGCCTGGTCGAAATACTGATCGCCGATATTGCGGCCGCCGACAATGGCGACCCGGTTGTCGGCTATCCAGGCCTTGTTGTGCATGCGGTGGTTAAGGCGGCCTTTGCCGACAAACTCCAGGCCCTTGAGGATGGGCCTGTTCCTTAGCACCCAGGGGTTGAACAGCCGTACCTGGATATTGGGGTGCAACGCCAAGGCGGCGGGCAGTTGGTCGCTGTAGAGGTCGTCCACCAGCAATCGTACCCTGACCCCTCGGTCGGCGGCGGCCAACAACCTTTCCAGCAACAGCTGGCCGGAATGGTCGTTTTGATAGAGGTAATACTGCAGATCCAGGCTCTGGGTCGCCAGGCTGGCAAGGGCGGCCCTGGCCAGAAAGGCGTTGGCGCCATCCGGCAGCAGGGCGAAGGCAGTTTGGGGTAGGGTCAGAGCCGGGTTGGCGGCGGGGGGCAGGGCCACCTGGGCCGGTTTGTTCGGCTGCAAAGCCAGGGTGGTGCAACCCCACAGCAGGGGCAGCAGCATCAGCCAATAAGGGCGGCGTATTCTTCCAACACTTGTACGCACCAGCTTTGTACCCTCTCTTCCGTGAGTTTCCATTGGTTGTCGTCGTCCAGGGCCAGGCCCACAAACTGGCTGGCATCCTCGGTCAGGGCCTTGGACGCCTCGAAGTCGTAGCCCTGGTTGGGCCAAAAACCCACCCAGCGCACCTGGTGCTGCTCGAGTTTTTCCTTGAGCATGCCCATGGCGTCGAGGAACCAATCGCCGTAACCCAGTTGGTCGCCCATGCCATAAAGGGCGATGACCTTGCCGTCCAGTTCGGCGCTGTCCAGGGCGTCCCACTGGTCTTCCCAGTCTTCCTGAAGCTGGCCGAAATCCCAGGTGGGAATGCCCAGGATCAACAGGTCGTAATCGGCCATCAGGGCCACGGGCACGTCTTTGAGGTTATTGAGTTCCACCAGCTCGCTGCCGATGACGTCGCGGATCTTTTCTGCGACCATTTCGGTGTGGCAATTGGTGGAGCCGTAAAACAGGCCGATACGCATGACAAAAACCGGCAGAGCAAAGAATGGCGGCAGCATAGCAAAAAGCGCCGCCCCCTATCAGCCCTTTCTCGACCACCTGCTGCTGGTCGAGCGGCTGTCGGCACGCACAGTGGAGAGCTACGGCCGTGACCTGGCCGCCTTGTCCGGCTGGGCCGGGGAGCAAAGCCTGGCCCTGGCCGACCTTGGCACTGACGATCTGCGGGCCCACCTGGACTGGCGGATGAGCGCCGGTTACAAGGCGTCGTCCACGGCGCGGCTGTTGACGGCGGCCAAACGCTATTACGGGTATCTACTCAATGAAAAGCAACGCAGTGACGACCCCACGGCGCCGCTGCTGCGCCCGCGCCTGAGCCGGCCCCTGCCCAAGAGCCTGTCGGAAGCCGACGTGGATGTGCTGCTGGGGGCCCCCAACCTGGAAGACCCGCTTGGCCTGCGGGACAAGGCCATGCTGGAGCTGCTGTACGCCGCCGGCCTTCGTATCAGCGAGTTGGTGGGGCTGACCCGCGACTGCGTCAACCTGCGCCAGGGCCTGGTGCGGGTCACAGGTAAAGGGGACAAGGAGCGCATCGTACCCATGGGGGAAGAAGCCCTGCATTGGCTGGACCAATACCTGAAATACGGCCGGCCGGCCCTTATTAGCGACGGCGACGTGCTGTTCCCTTCCCAGCGCGGCCAACAGATGACCCGCCAGACCTTCTGGCACCGCATCAAGCGCTACGCCCTGGAAACCGGCCTTAGCAGCGAGCTGTCCCCCCATACCCTGCGCCATGCCTTTGCCACCCACCTGGTCAATCACGGCGCCGACCTGCGTGTGGTGCAGATGCTGCTGGGCCATGCGGATCTTTCCACCACCCAGATCTACACCCACGTGGCCAGGGAAAGGCTCAAGCAGTTCCATGGCAAACACCATCCACGCGGTTAATCGCATTGTTATTGCAACTGGGCCATGCTCTTTGTAAGTTCAGACCCAAGTCGAGGGCGCTAAGGCCCAAGCTAAGGAATCCGTATGAAGAAGCTTAAATGGGGCGCAGTGGCCCTGGCCCTGCTGGCAAGCACAGCCCAGGCCAACGACAAGGACATCAAGGCCAAGGTAGAAGCCGGTTTGGGGGTCTCGGTCAGCAGCATCAGCCAGACTCCCATCAAGGGGATCTATGAAGTGGTGGCGGCCAACAACGTGCTCTACGTCTCCGAGGATGGGGATTATGTGCTGTCGGGCAACCTGTTCAGCCTCAAGGGCGGCGACGTGGTCAGCCTGACGCAAAAGCGCCTGGACGACGTACGCCTGGCGGCCATCAAGCCCTTTGAAGACTCCATGATTGTCTTCCCCGCCAAGAACCAGAAGCACGTGGTCACTGTCTTTACCGACACCGATTGCGGCTACTGCCAGCGTCTGCACTCCCACATGAAGGAGTACAACGACCGTGGCATTACCGTGCGCTACCTGGCTTTCCCCCGTGGCGGCCTTAATTCCAAGGCGGCCGAGGAACTGGAGTCGGTCTGGTGCGCCAAGGACCAGCAAGCGGCCATGAACCTGGCCAAGAACCGCAAAACGGTCGCCACTGCGGCCTGTGACAGCAACCCCGTGCCCGAGCATTACAAACTGGGCCGCCAGCTCAATGTCACAGGTACCCCGGCCTTGATCCTCGAAGACGGCACCATGGTGCCGGGTTACTTGGACCCGGATCGCCTGGAAAGCGCCCTGGAAAACGAGTAGAGATAGCAGGCCACTTTGCTTAGACTGGTGGCCATTGAAGACTCATCAAAAAAGGGGCGGCGGTAGCCGCCTTTTTCGTCATGCCGAAAATTACCCGTCGTCCCCAGCCCGATGCCCTGCCCAACTGGCCCATGGCGCCGCTGCTGGCCCGGATCTACTACAGCCGTGGTGTGCGCTCCCCGGTTGAGCTGGAAAAAAGTGCCAAGGCCCTGGCCCCCTACCAGGCTCTCAAGGGTATGGAGGCTGCCGTCCGGCTGCTGGCGGCCGCCCTTGGCGCGCAAAAACGCATCCTTATCGTCGGCGACTTTGACGCCGACGGCGCCACCAGCTCGGCCCTTTGCATCCTGGCCCTGCGCGCCCTTGGGGCCAAACAGGTGGACTTCCTGGTGCCCAACCGCTTTGAGTACGGTTATGGCCTGTCGCCGGAGATTGTCGAGGTGGCGGTGGCGCGGGGCGCCGAGCTGCTTATCACCGTCGATAACGGCATCTCCAGCATCAAGGGGGTGGCCGCCGCCAAGGCCGCTGGCCTGGATGTGCTGGTCACCGACCACCACCTGCCGGGCAGCGAATTGCCCTGTGCCGACGCCATGGTCAACCCCAACCTCGAAGGCTGCGCCTTTCCCTCCAAGGCCCTGGCCGGGGTCGGGGTGGCTTTTTACCTGATGCTGGCGCTGCGCGCCCATCTGCGGGAAACCGGCTGGTTTAACGGCCAGGCCGAGCCCATTCGGGTCGAACCCAACCTCGCCGAGCTGTTGGACATCGTTGCCCTGGGCACCGTTGCCGACGTGGTGCCCCTGGACGGCAACAACCGCATCTTGGTGCACCAGGGCCTTAACCGCATCCGCGCCGGCCGCTGCCGCCCCGGCATCCTGGCCCTTTGCGAAGTAGCGGGGCGCGAGCCCAGGCGGCTGGTGGCCAGCGATCTCGGTTTTTTCCTGGGGCCGCGCATTAACGCTGCCGGGCGCCTGGATGAAATGTCCCTGGGGGTGAGCCTGTTGGTCACCGAGGATCAGCACCAGGCCAGGCTTATTGCCGCAGAACTGGACAGCCTCAACCGCGAGCGCCGCGAGATTGAAAGCTCCATGCAGCAAGAGGCCCTGGCGGAACTGGCCAAGCTGGACATTCAAGAGGTGCCGGCCGGCATCGCCCTGTACCGGGAAGACTGGCACCAGGGGGTGATTGGCATTTTGGCGTCCCGTATCAAAGAGCGTTTTTACCGGCCGGTGTTTGCCTTTGCCCCGGCAAGTGAGACCGAGCTTAAGGGCTCGGGCCGCTCCATTCCCGGCCTGCATCTTCGTGACCTGTTGGACGAGGTAGACACCCAGAATCCCGGCCTTATCCTGAAATTTGGCGGCCACGCCATGGCGGCGGGCTTGTCCATCCGCCCGGGTGATTTCGAGCGTTTCAATGCCGCTTTTGTCAAAGCGGCCCAGGCCAAGCTCGAACCCCATATGCTGACCGGGGAAATCTTAAGTGACGGCGAGCTGCTGCCCACCGAATTTACCCTGGAAACGGCCCAGCTTTTGCGGGACGGCGGCCCCTGGGGCCAGGCCTTTCACGAGCCGGTGTTCGACGGCCACTTCAAGGTGGTCAGCCAGCGGCTGGTGGGCCAAAAACATTTGAAACTGGTGCTGAGTCCGGTTGGAAACCCGGCCGGGCGTGAGCAGCTTATTGACGCCATCCATTTCAACGCCGATCTCGATACCTGGCCCAATCCCAATATCCAATGGGTTCACGCGGCCTATAAACTGGACATCAACGAGTACAAAGGCCGCCAGTCGGTGCAATTACTGGTAGATCACATCGAGCCGGCCTAGGAAGTAGGGGCATAAATAGGCTAAAATTCTGCCTCTTTTTAGGCGGCTGACTGACAGAGACACACGCCCATGTTTGAAGTGAACCCGATCAAGACCCAAGTACAGGACCTGTCTGCGCGGACCAGCGTCCTTAGGGGGTACCTTTGACTACGACGCCAAGAAAGAGCGTCTAGAAGAGGTCAATGCCGAGCTGGAGCAGCCCGGCGTTTGGAACGAGCCTGAAAAAGCCCAGGCCCTGGGCAAAGAGCGCGCCGCCCTGGAAATGGTGGTGGAAACCATCGACACCATGACCCAAGGCCTGGAAGACGTGCTGGGCCTTTTAGAGCTGGCCGTTGAAGCCGAAGATGAAGACACCTTCAACGAAATTCAGCCAGAGCTGGACGAGCTGACCAAGAAGCTCGAAGCCCTGGAGTTTCGCCGCATGTTCTCCGGCGAGATGGACCCCAGCAACGCCTATCTGGATATCCAGGCCGGCTCCGGCGGCACCGAAGCCCAGGACTGGGCCAACATCATGCTGCGCATGTACCTGCGCTGGGCCGACGCCCACGGCTTTAAAGCCGAGATCACCGAATTGTCCGAAGGGGACGTGGCCGGTATCAAGTCCGCCACCATCTACGTGCAGGGCGACTACGCCTTTGGCTGGCTGCGTACCGAAATCGGCGTACACCGCCTGGTGCGTAAATCCCCGTTTGACTCCGGTGGCCGCCGCCATACCTCTTTTGCGTCGGTGTTCTTGTCGCCGGAAGTGGACGACTCGGTAAACATCGAGATCAACCCGGCCGACCTGCGCATTGACGTGTACCGCGCCTCTGGTGCCGGTGGTCAGCACGTTAACCGTACCGAGTCTGCGGTGCGTATTACCCACATGCCCACCAATACCGTGGTGGCCTGTCAGCAGGGTCGTTCGCAGCACCAGAACAAGGACTACGCCATGAAACAGCTCAAGGCGAAGCTCTATGAGCTGGAGATGCAAAAGCGCATGGCCGAGCAGCAAAAGCTGGAAGAGTCCAAGTCTGATATCGGCTGGGGCAGCCAAATTCGCTCCTACGTGCTGGACGACTCGCGCATCAAAGACCTGCGCACCGGCGTCGAGACCCGCAACACCCAAGCGGTGCTGGACGGCGACCTGGATCGCTTTATCGAAGCCAGCCTCAAGGCCGGCCTGTAATTATTTGAGCGGGGCGCGGCGCGCCCCTATCCCTTACTCAATGGTTTAAATGTCATGACCGAACAAAACCAAAGCCCGGAACTGGATCTCAACGAACAGCTCAAAGTGCGCAAGGAAAAGCTCGACGCCCTGCGCAGCAAAGGCGTGGCCTTCCCCAATAGCTTCCGCAAGGACAGCAACGCTGATGCGCTGCAAGCCAAATACGGCGAAGCCACCAAGGAAGAGCTGGCCGAGGGTGAACCGGTACGCGTCAAGGTAGCGGGCCGGATCATGACCCGCCGCATCATGGGTAAGGCAAGCTTTGCCACCATCCAGGACGGCAGCGGCAAAATCCAAATCTACGTGGCCCGGGACAACCTGCCCGAAGGCTTCTACAACGACGAGTTCAAAAAGTGGGACTTGGGCGACATCATCGGCGCCGAGGGTTTCCTCTTTAAAACCAACACCGGCGAGCTGTCCATCCATGTTGAAGCCATCGAACTGCTGACCAAGGCGCTGCGCCCGCTGCCGGACAAATTCCATGGTCTTTCCGACATGGAAACCCGCTATCGCCAGCGCTACCTGGATTTGATTGCCAACGAAGAGTCCCGCCAGACCTTCATCAACCGCTCCAAAATCGTCAATGCCATCCGCAACTTCATGACCGGCCACGACTTCCTGGAAGTCGAGACCCCCATGATGCACACCATTCCCGGTGGCGCCTCCGCCAAGCCGTTTATGACCCACCATAACGCCCTGGATATGGAGCTGTTCCTGCGTATCGCCCCTGAGCTGTACCTCAAGCGCCTGGTGGTCGGTGGCTTCGAGAAGGTGTTTGAGATCAACCGTAACTTCCGTAACGAAGGTCTCTCCACCCGCCACAACCCAGAGTTCACCATGATGGAGTTCTACTGGGCCTACGCCGACTACCAAGATCTGATGGACTTCACCGAAGCCATGCTGCGCACCGTTGCCAAGGAAGTGCTGGGCACCACCGCTTTTACCAGCCAAGGTGTGGACTACGACTTCGCCCAGTCCTTTGAACGCCTGACCATGACCCAGGCCATCATCAAGTACCGCCCGGACATCACCGAGGCGGATCTTTTTGATTTCGACAAGGCCAAGGCCATTGCCGAGTCTCTGGGCATGAAGGTCAGCAAGACCGATGGCCTGGGCAAGCTGCAAACCTACATCTTCGAAGAAGTGGCCGAAGCCCAGCTGATCCAACCCACCTTCATTACCGCCTACCCGGCCGAGGTGAGCCCGCTGGCCCGTCGTAACGACGACAACCCCTTTATCACCGACCGCTTCGAGTTCTTCGTCGGTGGCCGCGAGCTGGCCAACGGCTTTAGCGAACTTAACGACGCCGAAGACCAGGCCGAGCGTTTCCGCTCCCAGGTAGAAGCCAAGGACGCCGGTGACGAAGAAGCCATGTTCTATGACGCCGACTACGTTACCGCCCTCGAGCACGGCCTGCCCCCTACCGCCGGCCAAGGTATCGGTATCGACCGCCTGGTGATGCTGCTAACCGACAGCGCCTCCATCCGCGACGTGCTGCTGTTCCCCCATATGCGCCATAAATAAGCGCCTTTGGTTGGAAAATAAAAAAGCCCCGCCAGGGGCTTTTTTATTGCCTGAGTAACTGGGAGTAAATGAAATGCTAATGTAGATTCGCCCTATATCTCTATTGAAATTTTTTGCATGCACGCTGCGTTTAAGGTAATTGTTATCTACAGGTAAGGGAACTACCGTGACGATGCATGAAAGCCATGAGTTCATTCAAGCTAGTTTTTATGTTGATTTTTCTGAGCGCTGCCACCCTATGTCATGCCGATGACATTCGTATTGGCAGTAATGGCGTTTTCTATTTTAACAATAAAAAATACCACTCTGAATTAACGACATTATATTCCGCCATCCATTTTTCAGATAGATTTTTTGTCAGTGGATTTATCGATAAGAAAGGCAACGACAGCTACTTTATAAAAGAGATCAACCCTGAAAATGGTACCTCGGTATCGTGGCAGCAGAAAAATAAAATTTTTCAATTTTATGCGTTAGCAAACAAACTCTATGCGGTTAGAGATGAGCGTCAAATCATCAAGCTTGAAGACAACCAATGGGTTTTAGAAAAAGAGATAAAACCAAGGTCTTATGTAATACAGACCGAGCCTTTGATTGCCTGCACTTGGGGGCAGGATACTTTGGACTCCCGTTACAGGTTAGACCCGGTCTGTTATTCACCGGATCTAGGGTGGCAAAAGGATGTCTTTTGGACTACCACGGCAGTAGAGCCAAAAATTTGCCACGGCCAACTCAGGGTTTTGGTCAGCTACCATACTAAGCATGCATTGCATTGGGAGGTGATGGTGATGGATCCTGAAGATGGGCAAGAGATCATCCGAGTTCCTTTCTCAGGCACAAAGCGCGGTTTGGATCTGTGTTCAATCACCTTAACTCAATGAATACTATGGCTGATATTGATAACGGCACATTGTTGGTGGCTCTCCAGTCCGTATACGAGAGTATCAATCGGTACGAGGCACTACTTGAATCCGATACGTTGACAGACCCCGAAAGCGTTGAAGATATCTTAATGATGTACGATGAGGCTTTTAAGGTCTTGAAGTCAGTTTATCGAGAGGCCCAGTTGAGTGACCCTCGACTTCCACTTATTGAAGATTTGATAAAATAGGGTTGAAAACCAATGCTGTCGTTATTTTTATATTCATCATGAGCTTTAGCTGTAAAGATTGGGTGGTTGCCATAGATTGATTTTAAATTGATTTCTTGGGGGTGAGTTAAATGGGCGTCGTTAAAATTGCTATTTTGTCGATGATGGTTATTTATCTTCAATCCTCATATGCCAACGCGCAAGTAAGTGACAGAGGTGTTGACGTCAACTTTGCCGGCAATGTCTATGAGATAGAGCTTTCTGCTATATCTATTAGCGGAGAGTATTCAGGGCGGTATTTGGCAAGTGGTTTTAAAAATAATGCAGGTTACATATCCTATTACATTGTCGAAGTTGATAAGGGAAATGGTAAATCGCGCTACTGGAAGCTGGCTGATGAAGTTTCACAGTTTATTGAGAGAAAAGGCAACCTTTATGCTGTTTCTAACGGCGGTAAGCTTTTAAAGCTGGAAGGTGATGAATGGAAGCCAGATTTTACCATCAAGCCTCGCTCCTACGTCGTTCAGTCCGATCCCTTGATTGCCTGTAGTTGGGGAGATGATACTTTGGATCCTCGGCATAGGTTAGATCCTGGCTGCTATTCACCGGATCTGGGCTGGAAAAATGATGTTTTTTGGAGCGCAACTATTGTGGAACCCAAGATCTGCCACGGCCAGCTGAAAGTCTTGGTTAGCGACCATCGCAAGCATGCTTTGCATTGGGAGATCCTGGTGATGAACCCCGAAAGCGGCGAAGAGATAGGCCAGATTCCAACCCCTGAACCAAGGCTGGGAATGGACGTCTGCAACTACGAGCTTGAAAAGTAACAGCGTAAATATCACAGCCTCCTTGACGGGCTAATCGTAAGGGCACAAGTTTCTGCGTGCCCAAACCCGGGGCACCAAGCCAACAAGCCGCTTATCGCAATCGCTATCTGTGCGTCGCCCTGGTTTCCCAGGGCTGCTAGAGTAGGGGCCATCCGTTGTCGGAGGTTTTTATGACGATGCAAACTGAAAAGGCCATCCTGGCCGGGGGCTGTTTCTGGGGTATGCAGGATCTGCTGCGCCGTTATCCTGGGGTAATTTCGACCCGGGTCGGTTACAGCGGCGGCGACGTGGCCAATGCCACCTACCGTAACCACGGCACCCATGCCGAGGCCATCGAAGTGATTTTTGACCCGAGCCTGTTGAGCTTTCGCCAACTGCTGGAATTTTTCTTCCAAGTCCATGACCCCAGTACCCTTAACCGCCAGGGCAATGATCTTGGCACCAGCTATCGCTCGGCCATCTTCTATCTGAGTGATACCCAAAAGGCGGTCGCCGAGGACACCATTGCCGACGTGGATGCCTCTGGCCTTTGGCCCGGTAAGGTAGTGACCGAACTGGTCCCGGCCGGGGATTTTTGGGAAGCCGAACCCGAGCACCAGGATTACCTGGAGCGTATCCCCAACGGCTACACCTGCCATTTTGTCCGCCCTGGCTGGGTACTACCCAAACGGGCAGGCTAAGGCTGGCAACAGCACTAAAAAAGGGCCCTTGCGGCCCTTTTTTATTACCAGCGCATGGACACCATGACACCGCTGCTGCCCTGGTCGTCAAACCAGGGGGCGATGACCAGCTTGTCGTCGAACTTGGTGGTAAAGAGCCAGGCCGCTGCCGTGCCGATGGCGGCGCCGGCGGCGACGTCCTGCCAGTGGTGCTTGTCCGCCTGAACCCGGCCTATTGCCACCAGGCTTGCCAGGGTGTAGGCGGGGACGCCGTACTTTGCGCCGTAACGGATTTGCAGGGTGGTGGCGGCGGCAAAGGCACCGGCACTGTGGTTGGAGGGGAAGCTGTCGTTATCGCTGTGATCGGGCCTTTGTTCGTGGACCAGCTGTTTGGTCACCATGCTGGTGCCAAGGGCGGCTCCCATGGACAGCCCTGCCTGCTCAAAGCCCTGCCAATCATTCTTGTAAGCCGGCATGGCAAGGGCCGTGCCCATCAGGCCTATGGTGCCGATATTACTGACGTCCTGCCAGGTATCTGAGCCGGCTTTGGCGGCGCTGGCGGTTACAAGGAGGCTGGCGGTAAGCAGGAACTTCAGGCAGGTCATGGCAATAGGGCAATCTTTTGGTGTTATGAGCCATTAACCTTGGCGCCAGTTTGTTAGCTGAACCTTAACGCACAATACGGGGCTGTGTGGTGCTTCACAGTTTTGGGGCTAAGGCTGAGGCAATGTTCAGCTGCCGTCACGAAAAAGGGGCCCACAGGCCCCCAATCCCAACAGACTAGGTTGGCTTAGATGGCGTTGGCGTCAGTTATCCGTTCGACGTTGGCCTTACCCTCTTTAACTTGCTGGAGCACCTTGCGGGTATCGGCAACTTCCTTTTCCGGCACGGGCTTGGTTCTCGCTTTATCAATGGTGACGGTATCCAGGTCGGCATTCCACTCAGGAATACGGGGATCATCGGCTTTGGCTACGCCAAGGGTAATAAAGCCAAAACCAATGTTGAACTTCAGGTAGTAGGTTTTACCTGGCTCCAGGCGACCTTGGGCAACACCCCAGGAGCCTTGCACGTATGCTAGGAAGGTATGGTCCCCAGGCGTGGCGTCGTACTGGATCATGTCGCCGGCACTCAGGGTTCCTATCAAGTTTTCACCGTCCCACATCTCGACGTTTGCACCGTCGCCCATGAAAACGCGCGGCCTTACAATGTTCACCAGAGCACTGTCCTGTTCAGGGGCGTTTTTAAACTTTGCTTCTTTCATTGCAGCAAGGTTGGCGCAGCCGCTTAAGGTTGCGGTAGCGAAAATCATGGCGGCAAGGACAAAGAGTTTTTTCATGGGGCTTCCTTATTGTTATGGCTATTCCGTCAAGCGACCAAAGGTGGTTATTGACCTAATCCTTCTAGATTAATCAGGTAGTTATTTCTGGTAAAGCGATTTTGATCGCTGGTGTTTCATCAATGCCTAGTCAGGAGAAAAGCCCCCGAAGGGGCTCTTTGGTTGTTAATGGTGGCCCATGGCGGCCACGCCCCCTTGACCGTCGGGGAGGGCGACCATGACGTTTTGCATCATGCCCTCGTCCTCGTGATCGAGGATATGGCAGTGCAGTACGTACTCACCGATATAGCGCTGGTAACGGGTGCGGGTCTTGACCACCACGTCCTGTTCCACAAAGAGGGTATCCCGCCAACGCCCGGCCATGCCGTAGTACTGACTGGCGGGATCTTGGGTGAGATCCTGCCAGTCACCGGGCTGGGTGCAGCTGGTTTTACCGCACTTTTGCACCGACACCACCTGGAAGGGGTTTACGTGGATATGGAAAGGATGGCCGGCCAGGAAGGACGTGAGGGTCCATTCGTCTACCCCACCTAAGGTCAGCACCCGGTTGACGGTGGCCGCCGAGTAGGGGCGGGCATCGGCCAACTGGTACTTGCCGGTGGCGGTGTTTTGGCTGAGGTTGCCAATTTCAAAGCGCACCGGTTTGGCCTTGGTGTCGATATTAAAACCCAGGGTTTGGCTGCCGGTGACTTCGGCGGCCTTGACGCTGGGGTGGTCCACAAAGGCGCTGAGTTTAAGGCCGTCCTTTAAATCCTTTGTTATCTGCGGTTTGACGTCAGCGGGCATAAACCTGTCGGCCGATGCCAACAGCCAGTCTTTGACCCAGGCCTCAAGGGCGCTGTTGAGTTTGTCCTCCTTGATCTTGGCCAGATCTGCGCCGGTGTCACCGGCCACCACTTCGATATAGCCCAACAGTTCGCGGCTGTGTTCCTGGGTGTCCACGGTTTGGCTTGGGTCCAGATCGCTGTCGATCACGCAATAGATACCGGGGGAGGGGAACACCATCAGCAAGTCTTCCCGGTAGCCGGGTTGAAGCAGGGTTTTTTCCTGGAGCGTGACTGCGGCGCGGGTCAGGCCGTCCGAGGCCACCGAGAACTGCGGCAGCACGCCGCCCTGGCAGACTCTGTCCACCTGTTCGGCCCTGGCCTTGAGGGAACCGGGCTGATAGGTATCGCTCATGGCCTGGGGAATGGCCTTTCTAAATTGCAGGTTGATGCTGTCCCTGACTCCAGCATGGACCAGGCGCCAGCGTTCCAGGGCGCCGGCCTTGACCTGGCGAAAGTTGGGCATCACCACGCCGTTGATGCTGGTATAGCGCCCCGACTGGTTCCAAACGGTGTTGTTGTCCGCCACCCCGAATTGGTCGTAGGCCTCGATTTGCCCCACTTTTTCGCTGGGGTATTGGCTGCCTGGCTTGCAGACCCAGTTACCTAGCTTGTCCACCAAGATGGCGCCGGGTTTGCCGTTACTGCCGGGCTCCCGGCAGGCGTAGGCAATTTGTTGGAACACCAGCACCCGTTCCCTGATGGGCTGGGGGCTCGATGCTTTGGGGTTTTGCAGCAGGGTGTCCAGATCCCCGTGCTGAAAGAGGTTGCCGCTGACCTTGGGGTAGCGGGTGCCGCGAATGATCAGTGGTCCGGCCATACCGCTTGAAACCTGCAAGGCGGTGGAGCCGTGCAGGTGGGGATGGTACCAGAAGGTGCCGGCCGGGTGGTCCACCGGGATGTTGTACTCATACTGGAAACTGACCCCGGGCTTGATGCTCAGCAGCACGTTGTCGCTGTTGCCGGAGGGGCTGATCCACAGGCCATGGGTGTGCATGTTGGTGGTATTAAAGCAGTGGCCGCCATTGTGCGCGCCCTTGCCGCTGGGGCAGGACGGATCCTTGGGGTCCAGCTTGTTGTTGAGGGTCAGCCGGAAGGTCTCGCCAGGGTAGAGGTCTACCACTGGCCCTATGTAGGGCACCGCCTTGCTGGTTACGCTGCCGGTCAGGGCCCGCAGCCGGGTAGCGTCGTACTGCTGGGTGGAGGGATTGAACAGCTGGCCGTCCACGTACTGGATATCCAGGTCGTAATAAAGCTCGGTGCCGGGGCCGCGCTGCATTGGGCTGGTGGCCTGCTGCTGGCTTTGCAGCAATTTGACGGCGGCCCCGGGCTGGGCCTTGGCCTGCATTTGCATGCTGGCGTGGGGCAGTTCAGGCAGGTCCCTGCTGGTGGCGGCCTGGAGCGACGTGCTGGCCAATAAGGCCAGCCAAAGGTGAGTGTGACGGGAGTGGAACATGGTGACCTTCCTTGGTAGTGGCTCAGGTGAAGGCGGCGGCCAGGCCCATCGGGTCCTGGCGACGCTGCCAAAAGGAGTGTTGTTCAAAGCGGCGCGGGCCCTGATAGCAGCCCAGCCAATGGCGAAGATAATGCTGGGCAACCGCCTGCATTTCCTGACGAAAGGTAGCCGCGCCTTGGGGGGTATCGGTGGTGATGGCCTTGGCGGCACTGGCTGCCGAAGCCAGTGCATGGAACAGCCCTTGGGAAGACAGGGGATCGAAGCTGAACAGGGCATCGCCTATGGCATAAAAGCCGTCCCCCGCCCGGGCCAGATGGGCGGGGTTTAACAGAGCCGTTCCGGCCGGATGGCTGGCAACGGCGGCGGGGTCAAGGCCAGCCAGTACTTCTGCCAACAGCGGATGCCGCCTTGCCCAGCGCAGCAGCATGTCCGGGTCTTTGAGCAGTTGCCTATGGGGATTGTCCCTGTCCAGGTGGTAGGCCAATATCCTTTTGCCCTGGGGCAGGGCTACCGTATACCACCAGCCTTGCTCATCGGCCTGCAGGCGCATGCTACCGTCTGGGGCTGGTGGGCAAGGCAGGAAGCTATAGAGACACAGCAGCGGGTCGGCATGGCTCTTACGCAGCCCCAGCTGCCGGCACAGGGCGCCGGCCCTGCCGCTGGCATCCACCAGCCTGGGGGCGCTGTAGCGGTGGCCATGGCAGCTGACCTGCCAAAGCCCTGCCTTGCGGCTGAGCTTGACGGGGCCACTAGACACCAACTTGGCCCCGGCAGCCTGGGCTTGGTGCCGCAGCATCTGCTCGAACTGGCAGCGGTCCAGGTGCCAGCCGGGGCCGGCTGGATCGCGGATACTGTCCCGCCATACCGGGGTGTCCAAGTCCCAGGCGGCAATGGCCGGCCCCCTGGGTTTGTGGCCTCCTTGCAAGAAGGCATCCCAGACCCCCAGGCGTTGTAACAGCGGCTGGGCGGCCCCTGGCAGGGACTCCCCGATGCGCTCCCCCTGGGGAGCGCTTGCGTGCCTTTCCAGCAGCAACACCTTCATAAAAGGGGCCAAGGCCAAGGCCAGGGCAGAGCCAGCCGGCCCTGCCCCGCAGATGATGAGGTCGGCGCTGGCCATCAGCTGGGGCTGCGACGACTTCTAAGTACCTGGCGCATGGCCTTGTCGGTGTCATGGCGCTCTTGGGCGCTCAGGTCCGTACCGCCCCTGTCTTCCACCTGCATCAGCGGCGGGAAGTCGGGGTCGTCGGTCACACCTGGTCGCGCCTCCACTATGCCCTGGCGGTCAAAGTGGCTGACCATGGCAGCCAATTGGGCGTCCTTGCCCACCCCCAGGGTGCGGTCCCAGTCCGACCTGTGATGGTAGGCCGCCAGCCGTTCGCTGCGGGGCAGATCCTGGTTGATCACCTTGAGGTAGTTGTCTTCGCTCAGCACCTGGTTGGGCACCCGGGCCGGCCAGAAGGTGGGCAGGTAGGGGTCGTAATCCCGGTCGTAGCCGGAGCGGCAGCTGGCGGTATCGGTCTGCCAGGGAATGGCCATCCAACGGGTGATGGACCCTGGAGATTGGCCATAAAGGGGTCCATTGCAGGACAGGGCCATGGCTGGGGTCAGGGTGGTGCCGTAATCGGGTTCGGGATTGTTGGCGGCGCGGTGGCGCCAGCGGTAGGGCTCTTGGTACAGGGTGGCGTGGCGTACCGGCCAGGTCATTTCGCAGCCCGGGTGGAAGGCGTCGGCGATGCAGAATTCCAAGGCTGCCTGGTCCAGCATGGCTGGCTGCTGTGCCAAGGGCACCTCGTCGATGCTGGCCGGGGGACGGTAGTGGGGGTCGTAATCGGCGTCGAAATTGCCTTCGGCCCATTGCCCCAACAAGGCCAACTGGGTGGCGGTGAGGGCGTTCATGGCATTGGGGATCTTGGGCATGGGTACATTCATGGCGTCCCCATAGACCCAGGGCCACAGGGCCATGGAAACCTCTTCCTGGCCAGGATCGCGGAAGCTGTGAAAAACGGTGCGGCGCAGTTCGGCAAAGCTTTCGCTGGGATCGGCCAACTGGCCAAGGTAGCGCGGGTCCAGGAAATGCTGGGGCATGCCGTAGCCGAAACCAGCGGCAAAGCCGGCGTTCATCCATTGCAGGTCACAAAGGGCCTTGAGGATGGGGAGGATGTCGCGGCTGAAGGAGGGGCGGCTTGGGGGCGGCAACTGGCCGGCCTGGATGGCCAGGTCCGTCATCAGGGCGTACATGGTGCGCACCGACTTTTGCTGGGGGCCGTAATTGGGTGGTGCCACCACCACCCAGGCCGGTGCTACCGCTATGGTTTTGCCGTCCAGTTCCAACTCGGCGGTGACGGGGCCGTCGCCGGTGTCGTCATACCAACTGTCGTTGTTGGCAAAGGTATAGGGAGCCTTGTTCAGATAGGAGCCGGACTGACCCTGGCCGCCGAATACCAGCAGCCGCCCGGCGGGATCGGTGCGCAGTTCCCCAAGGCCCACTGCCATGCCCATAAAGCTGCCGCCGTCGAAGCGATATTCGGGGCCAGCGCTGGCGGGGGTATCTATGGTCCTGGGCCCTGGGGTGATGGACAGCTTGTGCCGCTCGGTAAGGGCCACGTCGGCGTTGCGACGGGTGGAGGGCGGTGCCGTGGCGGCCTCGGGAATATCCAAGGCCAGTTCAAAGTTGTACCAGGCGGCCTTGTGATTGGCCAATTCCACAGTCCAGCGGATCCGGGTGCGCTCATCCATGGTCAGTTCACCCACGACCTGGCCTTGGGCGTCGTAGCCGTAAATACGAAACTGGGCCACCTCCCGCTTAAGGGCGCCACTGTTGTCCCGGTAGTAGCCGGGCGCCTGGGAGGCTGGCTCTGTTACCTGGGGGCCCAGGTAAAAGCCGTCATTTTGGGTGGAATTGCCTACCCGGGCAATGCCGATCGCCGGGTGGATCTTGGCGTAGACGATCTCAGCCATCTGTCACTCCTTTGTCAGTCTGCTGGCCTTGGCGCTGTGGCCTCGGCGGGGCGTCCCAATCTTCCCTGTGGGGTACAGCCAGATCAGTGCGAGGTCCAGCAAGTATAGGAGCAAATAAACGTTTGGCTAATTTGCCGCCTCTGGTATGGTCTGGCGCCCTCGGCCGGAGGCTGGTATAACAGGCCGGTCGAAAAAGGTGGACCGGTTTGGTGAGCCCCGGTCATGGCAGCGCGCCAGCGTTGCTTCCCATTCCAGCCCCTGGGCCGCGGACCACGACAGAAAACGGGCGTTTGTCGTTTTCCTGTCGGGTTATGGCCATCTGAAATACCCCCTCTATCCCGCTTACGACACGCCTTCATTCCACCTGTTTGAATGGAGCCATGATGAAAGACCTTCCTGTAATCGTTGTCGGCGGTAGCCTGGTCGGGCTTTGTGCCTCGGTGTTCCTGGCCTGGCGCGGCGTCCCCCATCTGCTAATCGAAAAACACCCGCAAAGCCATGCTCATCCCAGGGCCATGGGTTTTACCGAACGTACCCTGGAATACTTCCGGATAGTGGGCCTTGGGGACCAGGTTCCCCAGGCGGCCCCCGGTGTGCGGCTGCGCCGGGTCCAGGCCCAAAGCCTGTTCGGTGACTGGCTGAGTGAAAGCCTGTGGACCCCAGGCGCTCCCCAGGCTAGTGAAGAGTTGTCCCCTTGTCGGGGCGCGGCCATCGCCCAGGACAGGCTGGAACCCATCCTCAGGGACAGGGCCAGGGAATTGGGGGCCGAGCTGTGGCTGGGCTGGGAAATGCTGGCCTTCAGCCAGGACGCCGATGGCGTGACCCTCAGGGTGCAGCACCGGGAGAGCGGCCAGCAGCAGCTGCTGAGAACCCGCTACCTTATCGGCGCCGATGGTGCCAAGAGCCCGATCCGCGAGCAGTTGGGCATCAGCCGTGACGGCTGCGGCATGCTCAATACCATTAGCAGCGTGCTGTTTTACTGACCCGAAGCCGACACCGTGCTGGCCAAGGGGGTGCAGCAGTTCGAGATCCAGCAAGAAGGCCTGCAGGCCTTTTTAACCAGTTACGGCGACAGCCGCTGGGTGTTGATGTTCTATGACGACAAGGACCGCAGCGACCCCGAGCTGGCCGAGGCCATTCGCCAGGCCCTGGGGCAGGACCTGCCCTTTGAGATCCTCACCAAGGGCCGTTGGCAACTGGCTGGCCTTATTGCCCGGCACTACCAGCAAGGGCGGGTTTTCCTGGCCGGGGATGCTGCCCACCAATTGCCACCGACCCGGGGCGGCTTCGGTGCCAATACCGGTATAGAGGATGCCTTCAATCTGTGTTGGAAGCTGGCCTGGGTGCTCAAGGGGCACTCGGCCGAGACGTTGCTGGACAGCTACGATGCAGAACGCCAGCCCATCGGCTGGCTGCGCTACCAGCAGACCTTTGTGCGCCCCGACTACGCCAAGCACCTCAAGGGGCAGGCCCTGGACTGCCCGGTACTGAGCGACCAAGCCATGGAGTTTGGCCAGCTGCACCGCTCTGGCGCCGTGCTGGGAGCCGGGGCAGAGCTGCCCGCTGCCCGCCACCCCAGCCACTGGGCCGGCCAGCCCGGGGTCAGGGCGCCGCACCTTTGGTTGGCCCAGGGGCAGTCCAGCCTGGATTGGTTCGGCGACGGTTTCGTGCTGGTGGCCAAGGACGAGCGCTGGCGGGACATCGCCGCCACTGTGGCCCTGCGCCTTGGCTTGCCTTTACCCTGTGTGGGCACTGAGCTGGATCTTCCCACCCAGGAGCGGCTTGGCGAGGCCTTTGGTATCGACAGCGGCGCCGCCTTGGTGCGCCCTGACGGCATAGTGGCCTGGCGAGTGCCACAAATGCCGGCCGATGCGGTGCGGGTGCTGGGCCAGGCCTGGGCCCAGGCGGCTAGCCTGCATTGAAGAAAAGGGCCTCTGGGCCCTTTTCTGTTGCGCCTTGGCAACCAGCAAAGGGGCTAAAGCCAGCTATGCTGGGGGAGCTTTCATTCAACAAGGACAGCCCCCATGGCCATTATCTACGGTGTCTATTTTTCCCCTTTCGTGCGCAAGGTGCTGTTGGCCCATGCCTTCAAAGGAGTTCCGTTCGAGTTCAAATTCATGGCGCCTGGCAGCCCTGACCCGGATTTTTCTGCCGCCAGCCCCCTTGGCAAGATCCCCGCTTACCGCACCGATGACGGCTTCGGCTTTGCCGACTCCTCGGTGATCATCGCCTACCTGGAAAAGACCCACGGCGCTAACCCCCTTTATCCCGAGGCAGCCAATGACTATGCCCAGGCCCTGTGGCTGGAGGAGTTCTGCGACACCAAGCTCAGCGAGGCCACCGGTGGTTTGTTGTTCCAGCGTTTTATCGGTCCCCGTTACTTCAACAGTCCGACCGACCCCGATCGGGTTCAGGAGCTGTGCGACAGCCTGATCCCCAAGGCCTTGGACTACATGGAAGGGCAATTGGGCGGCGGCTGGCTGGTCAACGACAGCCTCAGCGTGGCCGACATCAGCCTGGGCACCAACTTGATCAATCTGGATATTGCCGACTATCCCCTGGACCATGGGCGCTGGCCGAAACTGACCGCCTTTCGTGCCCGCTTCCTGGCCTTGCCCCAGGTACAGGCGCAACTGGCCCAGGAAAAGGCCGCCTTTAACGGCTGAACCACCAAGGCCCGCTTGGCGGGCCTTTCTTGCTAGAGGCCGGTATGGATGCTGGTGTCGAACTTGTCGCGCTTCATGGAGATCAGGGTGCGAAATTTCTTCACGTTGTCGTCGGCATAGAGGATGCGGTCACAAAAAGCCTCGTAGGCCGGCATGTCCGGCACCATCACGATCAACACAAAGTCCACTTCCCCCGTGACCTGGTAGCACTGCTTGACCTCGGCAGAGGCCTGCACCCTTTGCACGAAGCGCTGGTTTTTGGCCTTGTGGTCACGCTCCATTTCCACTTCCACCACCATATGCAGGTAGGGGCCCAGCTTTTCCGGTACCAACAGCGCCACCTGGCGGTTGATATAGCCTTTCTCCCTGAGCCGTTTGACCCGCTTTAGGCAGGCCGGAGGGGACAAGCCCACCTGCTGGGCCAGCTCCAGGTTGGTCAGACTGCAGTCGTTTTGCAGTTGGTTGAGTATGGTGCGGTCTATCCTGTCCAGCTGCATGGTTAATTAAATTTCTTAGATGTGTTTATAAACGTATTTTATGAAAAGAAATTCCTGTTTTGGGAGAAATAATTTTCCGGCCCTTCCATAGAATAGCGGCCATGACTGAGTTGGACACGGGCCAGGCCCGTGTGAGGTTGACACCGTGCTGCACCGCCTGGGCCGAGAAGCCCTGACCCTTGCCACCCGCACCTTTAAGGTGTACCTGACACTGCTGAAAATCATGGTGCCGGCCCTGGTGGTGATCAAGGCCCTGGACATGGCAGGGGCCACAGCCTGGCTGGCCTGGTTGCTTTCCCCGCTGATGCAGTTGATGGGTCTTCCCGACAGCCTGGGGGTGGTCTGGGCGACGGTGATGCTCACCAACATCTACACTGCCATGGTGGTGTTCTTCCAGGTGGCGGGCAACGAACCCCTGACCACGGCCCAGTTGACGGTGCTGGGTACCTTGATGCTGTTGGCCCACTTCCTGCCGGTGGAAGGGGCTGTGGCCAAAAAAGCCGGTGTCCCCTGGCGCCTGACCCTGGCACTGCGTATCGGCGGTGCCCTGGTGCTGGGAATGGGGCTCAATGCTTTTTACAGCGCCACCGGTTTTTTGCAGGAGCCGGGCAAGGTGCTTTGGCCCTTCAGGACCGATCCGGACAGCAGCCTGGCCACCTGGGTGCTGGAGCAACTGTCGACCCTGGTGCTGATACTTCCCACCATCTTTTGTCTGTTGGTGCTGCTGCGGTTGCTGGCACTGCTGGGGATCGAAAAACTGATCCACTGGCTGCTTTATCCCCTGCTGCGGCTGATGGGCATAGGCCGGGAAGCGGCCAATGTCACCATAGTGGGGGTGACCCTGGGGCTGACCTACGGCGCCGGTGTGTTGCTGGAAGAAGCCCGTTCCGGGCGCCTGTCCAAAAGGGACATCTTGTTGACCCTGTGTTTTTTGGGGCTGTGCCACAGCGCCATCGAAGACACCCTGCTGGTATTGCTGGTGGGGGCCGACCTGTCCGGTATCCTTTGGGCGCGGCTGGCCTTTGCGGTCCTGGTGATAAGCCTGTTGGCCCGTTTACCCCTGGGGGTCCTCAAGCCCTTACCAACGGTGCCAGATTCGCCGCAATCGTAGCGCCCTGCTAACGTTGTTAACAGCCACCTTACAGCCCGGCCCTTTGCCGGGCTATTTATGGCGGCTTCGCTCAAGATCTGCGCAGTCCGGTCGACTTTAATAGAACACTTCGTCCCTACAGAAACCTCGGCAGAATAAAGATGAACAGTCTATCCCGAACCATGGAAAACCTGTCCGTTGCTACCAAGCTGGCCATTGGCTTTGGCATCGTCTTGGTGCTGGCAATGGTGATCGCCGGCGCTGGCAACCATGGCCTCAACTCAGTGCTCGAGCGCAGTGAGAAGGTCAATATCGGCGGCGACCTCAACGACATGCTGATGGATTCTGAAGTGAATCGCCGGGACTTCCTGGTGAGCGGTGAAGCCAAGCATATCGACGCCTTCAACAAGGCCGTGGACAGGGTCAAAGGCAGCATCGACAAGAACATGGCGCTGTTCCATGACCAGGACGACCTGGACCGCCTGACCCTTATCAAGAAAACCGCCAGCAATTACCAGCAGGACTTTGCCCAGTTCGTGGCCCTTTCCAAGGAAAAGGACCAGGTGCGTGGCAGTTGGGTCAAGATAGGCAACACCATGGTGGGCAAGGTGACCCAGCTTAACGAAAGCCTGGTGAACATGGCCGAGTTGACTGCCGACGACGCCGTGGTGCGCAATGCCCTTATCTCTGCCGACATCAATCAGCGGGTGGCCATGCTGCGCTACCACATGCGCGGTTATATCTTCGATGAGAGCGCCAAGAACTTGGACGCCGCCATGACAACCATGGCCGAGATTCAAGACCTGGCGGCAACCCTCAATGTCGGCACCAGTGACATGAACACCCTGACCGAGGCCCTCAAGGCCCTGTCTGGCTATCGCGAGCATGTGGAGCGGCTCAACAAGGTGGTCAGCGCCATGGAACAGCTGCGCCGCAAGCTGAACCAAGGGGCCGAAGTACTGAGCAGCGAAGTGGACAAGATGATGGCGGAGCAGTCCCGTAAGCGCCAAGCCGACGGGGACAGGGCCAACCTGACCCAGGGTGTGGTAGTGGTGCTGGCCCTGATCCTGGGTGCTGCTGCCGCCTGGATCATCACCGGCCAGATCGTCGGCCCCCTGCGTGAAACCGTCAAAGCGGCCCGCACCATCGCCAAGGGCGACCTGACCCAGCGCATCAACACCCAGCGCAAGGACGAACTGGGCCAGATGCAGGAAGCCATGGCTCACATGAACGACACCCTTCGGGACGTTATGGGCCAGATCGGCTCCAGCGTGGCCCAGTTGGCGGCGTCCGCCGAGCAGCTGTCGGCAGTGACGGAACAGAACAGTGCCGGCATGCAGCGGCAAAGGGCCGAGACCGATCAGGTGGCCACCGCTATCAACGAAATGACCGCCACAGTACAGGAAGTGGCCCGCAACGCCGAACTGGCCGCCGTGGCCGCCAGCGAAGCCGACCACACCACAGGTGACGGCAACAAGGCGGTGGGCAAGGCGGTGGAGCAGATCGAAACCCTGTCCAGAGAGATAGAGATCACCGCTCAGGCCATGGCTCACCTGAAGAACGAGAGCGACAGCATCGGCAAGGTGCTGGACGTGATCAAGGCGGTGGCAGAGCAGACCAACCTGCTGGCCCTGAATGCTGCCATCGAAGCGGCCCGTGCCGGCGAGGCCGGCCGGGGCTTTGCGGTGGTGGCCGACGAAGTGCGGGGCCTGGCGCGTCGTACCCAGGAGTCTACCGAAGAGATTGAAGCGCTGATCGCGGCCCTGCAAAAGGGCACCCAGGAGTCGGTACTGATGATGGACAAGAGCCGTCACCTGACCGACGACACCGTCTCTCTTGCTCAGCAGGCCGGGGTCATGCTCACCGAGATCGCCAATGCCGTGTCTCGCATCCAGGACATGAATCACCAGATAGCCACTGCCGCCGAAGAGCAGAGCACAGTGGCCGAAGACATCAACAAGAGCGTGGTGCAGGTGCGGGAGATCGCCGAGCAGACCGCCTCTGCCTCCGAAGAAACGGCCAATGCTACCGAGAGCCTGGCGGGCCTGGGGGCCGAGCTCCAGTCTCTGGTGGCCAGGTTCAAACTCTGAAAAAAGCGGCCCAAGGGCCGCTTTTTTATTGGGCCTGGACCCGGTTTCGGCCCAGCGACTTGGCCTGATACAAGGCCTTGTCTGCTCCCCTCAGGGCGGCGCTCTTGCCGCTGATGCGGCTCAACGGCGCCAACCCCACACTGACGCTGATGGCTGGTAGCCCGGGCAAGGCCAGCGCCGCTATCTGGGCACGTAGTTTTTCACACAGGGCCAGGGCCTTGTCTTTCTCCAGGCCCCTTAGCAGCAGTAAAAACTCTTCACCACCCCAGCGGAACAGGCTGCCCTGGCCGTCCAGCGCCTGGTTCATGGCCAGGGCTACGGCAGCCAGTACCTGGTCACCCTTATCATGGCCCAGGCTGTCGTTGATCACCTTGAAGTGGTCCAGGTCCAGCAGTGCCAAATACAGCGGCTTGTCCTGGCGGCTGGCCAGGGCCTGGTTGAGCTGCAGGTCGCAGGCCCGGCGATTGGGCAGGCCGGTCAAGGGATCGGTATGGGCAGCGCTGTCGAGCTTGCGGGCCAAGCGGGTCAGGGCCTTGTTGCGGGCTTTAAGGTGCGCCACCCGCGCTTCCAGGGGGTGCTGCAGGCTGTGGCGGTAACGCTGCCAGGCAAAGGCGGCCAGACCCACCACCAGCAAGGTCATCATCAACAAGGCGGTACCGGCCTGGCTGGGCTTGGCCTGGCCGGAAAGGGTGCTGCCGGAGGGCAGCCGGTCCCTGTCTATGGCGAACCTGTCCAATTGCTGGCCGTCAAAGCGGGGGTAGAAGTCGCCGCTTTCAACCACCGCTGGCTTGCCGGCCAGCCTGTCCAGCGCCATGGCGGCCACTTGCAGGCCCTGCAGGTAGGGGTCGTTCATGACACCACCTACCACGCCCAGGCCAAGCAAAGGCCCCCACATGGCAAAGAGGGGCACCGGGGTGTCGCGGCTCAATTGGGGAACCACATCTTCGTAGGAAAAATACTGACCCTTGGCGTCTTTGTGGATGATCAGCAGCAGGGCGGCGGTGTCCGAGGGCAGGGCTGCCAGGCGGCTGCGAAGCTGCTCCAAATCCAGCTCGTCCCAGACCTCGATTTCGGCCTTATGGCCCTGGCGCCGCCAACTCTCGGCCTGGTCCTTGGCCTTGGCCGCCAGGAAGCGGCCCAGCTGGCAGGAGCCGGACAGCAGCACGATGCGGCGGGTATTGGGTAGCATCTGTTCGATCAGTTGCAGATTGGCGGCGATGGCGTCCCCTTCCACCAGGCCGCCGATGTTGGCCGATAGGGGCTGTTGGGGCGGGATATTGACGCCCATGAACAGCAGCGGCACCTTGCCAAACAGCGCCTTGCCTGGCCCACGCAGCAGCTCGAAGGCGGCATCGTCTGTGGTGATCACCAGATCCGGCTGGTGTTTACGGTACTTGCTGGCCAGCCAGTACAGCAGCAGATCTTCGTCCACCTCGCCGTCAAAACGGCGAGCGTCCATGAATTCTTCGTGCAGGGCTTCCACCGGCAGGTGCCCGGCCAATCCGTCTTTGATGCCCTTTTGAAAGCCCTGGGTCCAACTGTACTGGGGATGATAGGAATGCAGCAGCAGTATACGGGGGGGGGTTGCCCAGGCAGGGCAAGCCAGCAGTAACAACAACAGCAAGCGGCACATCATGGTCTTTTTCCGGAATTACTTCAGCGTGCCAAATCCCGTTGAACGACCGCTTGAGTGCTTATGGTTTGTGCGGGCAAAAACTATACGAAGCTTGGCGGCCAGCTTCAAGTGCCGTAGGCCACCACTTGGCATTTTCCACCCTGCTTGGCTTGGTATAGGGCCAGATCGGCCAGGCGATAAAGGTTGTCTCCCCTGGCCTGGCTATTGTCCGCTACCCCGAAGCTGGCGCTGATCTGTACCTGGCCCTGTTCGCTGTGCAGGGGGCTTTGGCCCAGGGTGGCGATAAGGCGGCTGGCCAAGGCGCTGGCCTGCTGCTTTGAATGCCCCGGCAGCAGGATCACGAATTCCTCTCCGCCCAGGCGGGCCAGCAAGTCTTCCCTGCCCAGCCCCTGCTGCAATAGCTGGGCACAGTGGCGAAGGGCCTGGTCACCCAGCACATGGCCAAAGCGGTCATTGATACACTTGAAATCGTCCAGATCCACCAGTACCAGGCTGTAATGGCTTTGCTTGTCCTGATCCAGTTGCTGTTGGCGGTCTTGGAATACCCGGCGGTTAAGCAGGCCGGTGAGGGGGTCGCGGTCGGCCAGCAGGCGGATTTTGAGGATCAGCCGGCCAAGGGCGCAGCCCACCATGCTGATGTTGATCAGCAGCCACAGGGACAAGTAGAGCCAGGCCACCTCGGCCCCGATATTGCGGCCCACATCCTGGTCAGGAATATCGTGGAAGACCAGCACAATGGCCCGAAACAGCATGAACAGGGCCACCAGGGCGAAAGGCCAGTTCAGCCAGAAACTGACCGACAGGCCGAACCAATGGCGTATGGCCAGCAGAGACTCGAATAGCAGCCGTGAAAAGATGTAGGCTGCCGCCAGGGAGAAGGCGACCCCCAGCCAGCGGTGGTCCTCTTCTTCGGCGCCTATGGCCCCTATGGCCACGCCATAGACCAGCAGTACCAGGCAGTGCTCTAGGCGGGTCACCCGGATCTTCATCAGGTACTGGGTACCAGAGCGGATCAACACCAGGGCGGCGATATTGAGAAAGTCAGATGCCAGCCAGCTCAGGTCAGGGCCTCGCCAAAACATCATCTGCACCCCGGCCACCAGCAGGCTGTTGGCCAGGGCAAAGCGTAGCGACGCCCTTGGGGCCACTTTCATTGGCAGGGCCATGGACAACCAGGCAACGGCAGCAATGGCGGCGATAAGAATTAGAACAAGGAAAAGTGTGCTTTGCTCGGCGCTCACACAGGGCCCTGGAGTCGTCAAATGCCGCCCGAGGCAGCGTGGTTACTGGGGACTAGGACAGGCATCCTACCATTGCCTTTAAGCGACGTCTTAATCAGAGATCTGAATTTTGATCTTTGATTACTGTTTTTATAAACAGTATTCTTAAGCCAGTATTTTGGTTGGAGTTTTTCTTGGCCCAAGGTTTCCTGTTGTCCCGCCACCACCGCGATGTGGGTGGCCAAACCGAGATCCATCTCTGGCTGACCACCCCGCATGGGCCGGCCAAGCTGGTGGTGGAAGGTGAAAAGCCGGTGCTGATGGTGGCAAGGGAACACCTGGCCAAGGCTAAGCGGCTGCTGGGAAGCTTGTTGGCGGAAAGTCGCGAACTGGGCTTTAACAATTTCAGCCATCAGGCGGTGGCCATGCTTTATTTCCCTTCCCTCGAGGCCCACAAGCAGGGCCAGGCCCAGCTCACCAGCAACGGTATTGAAGTGTTGGAAGCGGACATCAAGCTTCATGACCGCTACCTGATGGAGCGCTTTGCCCGGGGCGGCATCCTCTTTGACGGCGTCGCCGAGCAAAAGGCCGGTTACAGCCAATGGCGCCAGGTGCGCCTAAAAGGGGGGGACTACAGCCCGGATCTCAAGGTGCTGAGCCTGGATGTGGAGTGCTCCGCCAAGGGCGAGCTCTACTCGGTTGGCCTCTACGGCCACGGGGCGGCGCTGGTGATCATGGTGGGCCCGCCCCAGGAAGCCCCATGCCAGATGCGCTGGGTGGCCGACGAAAAAGCCCTGCTCAAGGCCCTGGAAGCGGAAATCACCCGCCTGGACCCGGACATTCTCATCGGCTGGTCGGTGGTGGCCTTCGACTTGCGGCTGCTGGCCAAAAGGGCCGAGCGCCACGGCATGACCCTGCGCCTGGGCCGGGGCGGTGAAGCCCTTTGGATACGGGACGCCACCGGCGACGGCCAGGCCTTTGCGTCTTTGCCGGGGCGGGTGGCCATCGACGGCATCGATGGCCTGAAGATCGCCACCTACAACTTCGAGAGTTTCAGCCTGGAATTTGTGTCCCAGGCCTTGTTGGGGCGCGGCAAGAAAACCGAGGATGTGGACAACCGCCTGGCCCAGATCACCCACGACTTTCACCATGACAAGGGCAAGTTGGCCGCCTACAACCTGGAAGACTGCGTGCTGGTCTGGGACATCTTCGCCCACACCCGGCTCCTGGACTTTTTGGTGCTGCGCAGCCAGCTGACCGGCCTGGAGCTGGACAGGGCAGGGGGGTCGGTGGCGGCTTTTACCAACCTCTACCTGCCCAAGCTGCACCGGGCCGGCTTTGTAGCCCCCAACCTGCCGGCCGGTGGCGGCCTGGCCAGTCCCGGTGGCTATGTAATGGACTCGCGCCCGGGGCTCTATCGCAACGTGCTGGTGCTGGATTTCAAGAGTCTGTACCCCAGTATTATCCGCACCTTCAAAATCGACCCCCTTGGCCTCATCCTGGGCCTTGAGCAAGAGGACGCCATCCCCGGTTTTCGTGAGGCCAAGTTCTCACGTCACCAGCATTTCTTGCCGGATATCATCACCGAACTTTGGCAGGCCAGAGATCAGGCCAAGCGCCAAAAGGACGCGCCCCGCTCCCAGGCCATCAAGATCTTGATGAACTCCTTCTACGGGGTATTGGGCTCGGGAGGCTGCCGCTTTTACGACCCGCGCCTTGCCAGTTCCATTACCCTGCGCGGCCACGCCATCATGCAGCAAACCGCCAAATGGGTGGCAGAAGCCGGGCACCAGGTGATCTACGGCGACACCGACTCCACCTTTGTGCTGCTGGCCGAAGCCCTGAGCCACGAGCAGGCCGACGCCATAGGCCAGCAGCTGGCGGCGGACATCAACCACAAGTGGCAGCAACATCTTAAGGACGAATTTGACCTCGAATGCCACCTGGAGCTGGAGTACGAGACCCATTACCAGCGCTTTTTGATGCCCACCATCCGGGGCTCTGAGGCCGGCTCCAAGAAACGCTATGCCGGCATGACCGCCGACGGCGAACTGGTGTTCAAGGGATTGGAAACGGTGCGCACCGACTGGACGCCCCTGGCCAAGCAGTTCCAGACCCAGCTCTACCGGCTGGTGTTTGAAGACAAGGACCCCAGCGACTTTGTGCGCCAGTCGGTGGAGGCCACCCTGGCCGGGGAAAGGGACAGCGAATTGGTTTATAAAAAGCGCCTGCGCCGTAAGCTCGACCAGTACGTGAAGAACGTTCCGCCCCATGTCAGGGCGGCCCGCCTGGCCGACGAGCACAACAAAAAGCTGGGCAAAACCCTCAAATACCAGGGCAAGGGCAGTATCAGTTACCTGATGACCCTAAACGGCCCCGAACCGCTGGAATACCAGCAAAGCCCCATCGACTACCAGCACTATATCGACCGCCAGTTAAAGCCGGTGGCCGAGGCCATATTGCCCTTTGTGGACCTGGACTTTGAACGCCTGGTGGGTGGCCAGCTGGGGCTCTTCTAACAAAGGCGCTTTAAAAGCCCCTTTGCCACTGCTCTGTGGCAAAGGGACATGGAAGGATACCGCTTGGGTCTATCTTACAGCGTTGACAGGGTGTCCAGTGCCTGAACGTTGCCCTGTTCGGCGGCTTTTTGCAGCCAATACCGGGGCTGGGGGCTGTCCAGGGGCAGGCCCTGGTTGAGGTGCAGCAACATGCCGAGCTGGTACTGGGCCTTGGCTTCACCTTGCTCGGCCGCTTGCTGGTACCAGTGCTCTGCCTGGCCCAGATCTTGGGGCACGCCCCGGCCTTGCAGGTACAACTGGCCCAGGTTGAGCTGGGCTAACGGATCGCCCTGGCGGGCGGCGGCGCCATACCAATGGGCTGCTTCTTGCAGGTCAGGAACCATCAGCGCGCCGTTTTCCAGCAGCAGGGCCAGTTGCCGTTGGGCGCAGGCCAGGCCTTGTTGGGCTGCCTGCTGATACCAGTAGCTGGCCTGGTGTGGATTTTGGCGAAATCCCTGGCCTTTTTCCAAGAGCCAACCCAACCAATACTGACCCTGGGGGTTACCGGCCTGTGCGGCCGATTTTGCCCAGTGGGCCGCTTCCCTGAAATCAGACATCTGCGGGCCACTTTGGAGGATCAAGGTCTCGGCCTGCTCGGCCTGGGTCTGGGGGCTAGCTTGTTGTAAGACGACCTGGCCGGCCAACCATTCACCCTGGTCCGCCAGATAGCGTGCTGCCCGTTTGTCCCCCTGGGCTTTTTGGGCCAGCAGCAACCTCTGGGCGCCGACAAAGTCAAAGCGGTAAAGGGCTTCTTGGTAGCTGGTGCGGGGCTGGGTGGTGGGGGCTTGGCTGGCGCAGCCGCCCAGCAGGGTTAGGGCAAGCAGCAATGACAAGGGGTAGCGCATGACAGACTCGCAGCAGGACAAAATACACAAGCCAATAAAGGCGACCAGGGGCGATGATGACTGAAGTAGCGATAGTGTT
>NZ_AMRI01000029.1 GCF_000299915.1 Gallaecimonas xiamenensis 3-C-1 | reverse complement strand
ACCTTAGGGTGGCTTTTTCTTTATCTAGTTCTGGCTCTGGCTCTGGCTCTGGATGGCATGAGGTGCTGCACCTCCCGCCCATACCAGAACCGGGGATAACGGGTCCAACCCGCCATCACCCACCATATTGAAAAGCCACCTTAGGGTGGCTTTTTCTTTATCTAACTCTGGCTCTGGCCAGTGTTAGCCTCATCTGCCCTCTCCTACCCGCTCAGCACCGATACAGGCCGCTTTGTGGGCAGCGCGGGCAATAAAAAGGCCGCATCGGCGGCCTGGGTCACTTTAAATCGGTGGAACGGTACACCGTCTTGATAAGGTGCCAGCCAAACTTGGTTTTGACCGGGCCATGAACCTCGAACAGCGGCTTTTTAAAGACCACATCGTCAAAGGCTTTGACCATGTCCCCTTTTCGAAACTCTCCCAGATCGCCACCCCGGCGTTTGGAAGGGCAAAGGGAGTGCTGCTTGGCCAGCTTGTTGAAATCCGCCCCTTTTTTCAGCTGCGCCAGCAGCTTTTCGGCTTCGGCCTGGGTCTTGACGAGAATGTGGTAAGCGCTGGCGGTGGCCATGGGCAACTCCTTAAAAACGGCCCGCTATTGTCCTTCCCTAGGGCGGGCCAGGCAAGGGCCGGCGCGCGCCAAAGACTGCCCGTTGCTGTGACGATGCTTAAAACCAGATAAATTTCATAAAGATAAGCAGGGAAAATTACCCTTGTTAAGCCTTCGTGGCCTTTCATTATCGCCGCTACGTCCTACCCTAGATGAAGACCCCCAGTCCCTGCCCTGGGTCCCATAACCAAAAGGACTGACCCTATGATAGTGCTGACTTTGATCTTCCTGTTGCTGGGCCTGGCCCTGGTAGCCGGCGGTGCCTGGCTGCTGAGCCTGGGCGGCAGCCCCTATTACCTGCTGGCCGGCGCCGTGATGCTGGTGGTGGCCATACTGGTGCGAAAAAGGCGCACCCGCGCCCGCCAACTTTATGCGCTGTTCCTGACCGGTACCTTTATCTGGGCGCTGTGGGAGTCCGGATTCGACTGGTGGCCCCTGGCAACCCGTCTTGGCCTGTTCCTGATCCTGGCCATTCCCCTGTTGCTGGCCCAACGCCAGGCCAGAAGCGGAGTCGGCCTGTTGTTGTCGGTCTGGGGGCTGGTGGCCCTTGGCACCCTGGCCAGCATGCTGGTGGACAATCATCAGCAAAAAGGTAGCCTCAGTGCCCAGGTGAAAGTAGCCAACCCCAACCTGGGGGACGACATGGGTAACGATTGGCCCGCCTACGGCCGCACCAACCTGGGCCAACGTTACTCTCCTCTTGACCAGATCACCCCAGCCAACGTGGCCCGGTTAGAGCTGGCCTGGCAGTACCAAACCGGGGATCGTAAAGGGCCCGGCGACATAGGCGAAACCACCTATGAGGCTACTCCCATCAAGATTGGCGATAGCCTCTTTCTCTGCACCCCCCATAACTGGTTGGTGGCCCTGGGGGCAGATAAAGGTGAAAAGCGCTGGGTATTCAATGCCAAAGTGGGCCCCGAGCAGCAGCGCCAGCACCAGACCTGCCGGGGGGTGTCCTACCTGCCCCCTGCCTCTGGCGAACCGATCCAAGCCCTGGTGCAGCAAGCCCCCAGCGAGTCCCTGGCAGCGGTGGCCTGCGACGCCCAACTGTTCCTGCCCACCTCGGACGCCCGCCTTATCGCCCTTGACCCCGCCACCGGCGCCCGTTGCAGCAACTTTGCCAATGACGGCGAGCTGGATCTGACCCACAACATGCCCTTCAAACAGCCGGGCTATTACTACTCGACCTCGCCACCCCTGGTGGCCAAAGGCCTGGTGATAGTGGCTGGCTCGGTCAACGACAACTATGCCGTGGACTCCCCTTCCGGGGTCATCCGCGCCTATGACGCCCGCAGCGGCGCCCTGGTATGGAACTGGGACTCGGGCAACCCCGACAAGACGGTGCCTCTGGCCCCAGGGGAAACCTACACCACCAGCTCTCCCAACAGCTGGTCGGTGGCCAGCGCCGACGAGCGCCTGGGGCTGGCCTATTTCCCCATGGGCAACCGCACCCCGGACCAACTGGGCATGTACCGCACCCCGGCCGAGGAAAAGTACGCCACCTCGGTGGTGGCCTTGAACCTGGACGACGGCCAGGTCGCCTGGGTACGGCAGTTTATCCACCATGATCTTTGGGACATGGACACCCCGGCGCAGCCGGTGCTGGTGGATTTAAATACTACCAATGGCATGGTGCCGGCCCTGGTGGTGCCCACCAAACAAGGGGACGTCTATGTGCTTAACCGCCGCAACGGCGAGCCGCTGCACGCTATCACAGAGCAGCCGGCTCCCCAGGGCACCCAGATCCCCGGGGATTTTACCGCCCCCACCCAGCCCAGCTCGGCCTTGAACTTCAAACCCGCCAAGCTACGTGAAGCAGACATGTGGGGCGCCAGCCCCCTGGACCAACTGTGGTGCCGCATTCAATACCGCAGCCTCAACTACCAAGGCCAGTACACCGCGCCTTCCACCCAAGGCACCCTGGTCTACCCCGGTAACTTCGGAGTCTTCAACTGGGGCAGCGTGGCGGTGGACCCCAGGCGCCAGGTGATGTTCGGCATGCCGTTGTACCTGGCCTTTGTGTCCAAGCTGGTGCCCAAAGACGGTGCCAGCCTTGGCCCCACCAACCAGGGGGAACACGGCCTTAACGCCAATGCCGGCGCCCCTATGCAGTGGACATGAAGCCGTTTCTGTCTCCCCTTGGGGTGCCCTGCCAACAGCCCCCCTGGGGTTATGTGGCCGGGGCCGACTTGGTCAGCGGCAAGGTGGCCTGGAAGCACAAGAACGGCACCATCCATGACATGACCCCCTTTGGCTTGCCCATCAAGATGGGGGTACCCGGCATTGGCGGCCCCATCATCACCGCCGGTGGCGTGGTGTTTATGGCAGCGGCGGTGGACGACTACCTGCGGGCCTACGATCTCACCAGCGGCAAGGAGCTGTGGCAGGCCAGGCTCCCTGCCGGCGGCCAGGCCACCCCCATGACCTACCTCAACAGCGAAGGCCAGCAGATGGTGGTATTGGTGGCCGGAGGCCATGGCTCCATCGGCACCACCCTGGGGGATTATGTGGTGGCCTATAAGCTCAAGCGCTGACGAAAAGACCCGGCATCTGCCGGGCCTTTTTTAGCTGATAACCACAGCTTCCGGGACGCTGTCCCTGGCACTTCTGGCCAGGCTGTCCAGCTCGCCGTCGGCCGGTGCGAAGCTGTCGGCGCGGGCAATTTTCCAGACCCGGGCATAAAAGTCCCCTTCCAGGCGCTCTTTGAGCAGTTCGCCGGGCTTGAGGAAGACATGCTGCTGGGAAAAAAGCCGCACTTCGGTGCTGGAGGTGCGGCGCACCAGGTGCTTGGCTTCCAGCTGGCTGGGGTGCTCCAGGCCGGCGGCGGCCAGCATTTCTGCCAGGGTGTGGAGGGTATTGCGGTGGAAGTTATGAACCCGCTGGGCCTTGTCCGGCACCACCAGGGCCCGCTGGCGCAGTTTGTCTTGGGTGGCCACCCCGGTGGGGCACTTGTTGGTATGGCAGGACTGCGACTGGATACAGCCCACCGCGAACATAAAACCCCGGGCCGAGTTGGCCCAGTCGGCGCCTATGGCCAGCACGCTGGCAATGTCGAAAGCCGACACTATCTTGCCGCTGGCGCCAATCTTGATTTTGTCCCTGAGGTTCAGCCCCACCAGGATGTTGTGAACAAAGAGCAGGCCCTCGCGCAGGGGCACGCCGATATGGTTGGAGAACTCCAGCGGCGCCGCCCCTGTGCCCCCTTCCTTGCCGTCTACCACGATAAAGTCGGGCAGGATGCCGGTTTCCAGCATGGCCTTAGCAATGCCCATAAACTCCCAGGGGTGGCCAAGACACAGCTTGAATCCCACCGGCTTGCCGCCGGACAGCTCCCGAAGCCTTGCGATAAAGGCCATCAGCTCCAGGGGGGTAGAGAAGGCGCTGTGGCTGGACGGGGAGATGCAGTCCTCTCCCTGGGGCACGCCCCGGGTTTCGGCGATTTCGGCGCTCACCTTATGGCCCGGCAGTATGCCGCCGTGGCCGGGCTTGGCCCCCTGGCTGAGCTTGATTTCAATCATCTTGACCTGGGGTTCGGCGGCCCTGGCCTTGAACTTGTCGCCGTCAAAGCTGCCGTCGGCGGCGCGGCAGCCGAAATAGCCGGAGCCTATCTCCCAGATAAGGTCGCCGCCGTATTCCCTGTGGTAAGGGCTGATGCTGCCCTCACCGGTGTCGTGGGCGAAGTTGCCCAGTTTGGCACCTTTGTTCAGGGCCCGGATGGCGTTGGCGGACAGGGCCCCAAAACTCATGGCCGAGATATTGAAGATGGACGCCGAGTAGGGGTGGCGGCACTGAGGGCCACCGACAGTGACCCGGAACTGGTCAGGGTCCTGCAGGGGCTTGGGGCAGATGGAGTGGTTGATAAATTCAAAGCCAGGCTCGTAGACGTCAATCAGGGTGCCAAAGGGCTTGGAGGAGTTCTCGTTCTTGGCCCTGGCGTACACCAAGGAGCGCTGGGCCCGGGAAAAGGGCAACTTGTCGTCGTCCCCTTCCAACAGGTACTGGCGCAGCTCGGGGCGGATGAACTCCACCAGATAGCGGATATTGCCCAGTATGGGGTAGTTGCGGCGCACCGAATGGCGGTCTTGCAAAAGGTCATAAACCCCCAGCAGGGACAGCAGGCCGGTGACCGCCACCAAGGCCCAGAGCCAGGGATCGGCGTCGACAAAAGGCAGGCATAGCAAGGTGATAAGAAGGCAGCCGACAAAAAAGGCGTAGCGGCTTAACAGGGATAATTTCATGGGGCCATCCGTAGTTCAGGTGGGGAGCCTTGGCTCCTATTGCCCTACAGCATAAGAAATTTTCCCGCCAGGTGAACCCCAACCACTGTAACGGAGCGTCCAAGGCCCCGGCCCCGTTGCCACCCTGCCCCAGCTTTGTCAGTATAAAAACCAGACAAATGACAAGGATGTTCCATGAAATCAATGGTTTTACCGGCCGTTATGGTCCTTGGCGCCAGCGCCACCAGGCAGAACAGCTGAGCGATGCTCGGGGACGACGGCCAAGGCAGTGAGCCGGGACATGGCGCTGACCTGGCCGATAGTGGCGGTGGACGACGCCGTGCTGGCCGATGCCTACTTCCAGAAGCTGGGCATGCACGGGGTGCCCTATTCCTGCTACTGGGCCCCGACGGCCAGCCCGGGCTGATTGAGGAGCTCAGTGGCCTTATCCAATAAGCTTGAGGCAATCGAGGCCATCCAAGGCCATATGCACCAGCAGCCCAACCCCTACCCAGCGGCTCTTGGGAATAAGCGCCAGCACCAGGTACAGGCCAATGGCCCAGCCTTGGTGCAGGGGGTGAAAACCGATGGAGCAGCGCAGCGGATCAAAAACCGGGGTGGCCAGCAGGTGGTCCAGGTCCACCGCCATGGTGGCCCACATCACCAGGGTGGCCAGGCGCCAGCGGGCCCGCCAAAAGCCCAGGGCCAAAAGCAGCGGCACCAGAAAGTGCAGCACCATATGAAGCTGGCTCGACAGCATGGTTAATCCTTTTCGAAGCGGGGCCTGTCACGCCAGAGCAGCGGCAGGAATTTGGAACTGAACAGGTACACCAGGGCCCAGCTGCTGACGGTCAGCTGCACCGCCAGCCAGGGATCGTAGCGGCCATGGTGGCCGACGATGGACGCCACCACCAACCCCAGATCGGCGGCCACCGTCACCTTGAGCAGCCAGCCCTGCTGGCGCCAGCACCACCAGAGCCGGTCGCTGCTGTCCAGCTGACGGTGGCCGTTAAGCCACAGACACAGCACGGCCGGTATTGCCGGCAGCAGCCAGGGCCAGGCGGTGTCAAAACGGGGCATCAGGGCATTGAGAAAATCGGCGCCGCTGGCGCCCCCCATCAGGGATCCCACCCAGATCAGCGGATAACGCAGCAGCCACCACAACACCAGCCACAGGGGCTTGGGGAGCTTAAACAGGCCTTTGGCATCCAGTTGGCTGGGGCTCCACCCCAGCTCAGACATGGCGGCCAGCCAATATCATGTTGATAACGTCCTGCTTGGCGTCCCGGATATGGACCTTGAGCCGCTCCACCGCCTCGTCGATACGCTGGTCGCGGCAGCAGGCCAGCAGCGCTTCGTGTTCCCCTTCGGCCCTTTGTACGCCGCCGTCCAGCAGCAGGTGCAAGCGCACGTAGCGGTCGGCGTGGGTATTGAGGGTTTCCACCAGCTCAAGGGTGCGGGGCCGTTGGGCACCGGCATAGAGGCTCAGATGGAACTGGCGGTTAAGGCCGGCCCAGTCCTGAATGGAGCCCTGCTTGAGGGCGGCGTCCATCTGCAGCAAATAGCCCTGGGACTGGTGCAAGTCCAGGGCGGTGAGATGGGGGATGGAGCGGGCCAGCAGGTCCGGCTCCAGCAGCAGGCGAATATCAAACAGCTCCTCGGCCTGCTCCACCGACAAGGGGGTGACCCTGGCGCCTTTATGGGCCTCAAAATCGATAAGCCCTTCCGCCTCCAGCTGCATCATCGCCTCTCGCACCGGAATACGGCTGACATTGAGGCTCTCGGCCAATAGGTTCTGGCGTAGCGGCTCCCCGGCTTTGAGTTCACCGGACAGGATGCGGTCGCGCAGGCTGTCGAGCACATAGGAGGTGCGGGTCTTGTGGACCACAGGAGGCTTTTGGGTCATGGCAGAGCGGCTAGGGTTGCAGGTCGAGCCAGTATATCGGCTTAACGGGGTCGACACTACGGCCCAGAACCATTACACGAAGACGATATTTAGCCATTTGTTTGCATTTTGTTGATTTTGTGTTTTACATGGAAGGGCGCCCAAGAAAGGGGGCAATAACAATCCATTGGAGGACAACATGATAAGAAAGACCCTGCTGGCCGCCGCCCTGCTGGCCGCCAGCCAGGCCGCCCTGGCCGCTGATCTGGACATCTCTTTGAAAGTCGCCGACGACTACGTGGCCGCCAACAAAGATGTGGGCCTGAGCCTGACCCTCACCAACAACAGCAAACACAGCCTCAAGGTACTCAAGTGGTACACCGCCGCCGACGGCCTGGAAGACGACATCTTCACCGTTACCCGTGACGATGAGGAAGTGGAATACCTGGGCCGCCACTACAAGCGCCCCGCCCCCAGCGCCAAGGACTACCTGGTGCTCAAAAGCGGTGAAAGCCTGACCCAAACCCTGGACCTGTCCGCCTACTACGACATGAGCGAGGCCGGCAGCTATCAGGTCAGCTACAAGGTGGACGCCATGGACCTGCTCAAGTCCCCTGGCCTTGCCAAGACCCTGGTGGCCCGTGCCGACAGCCTGCGCTCTGAGGCCGTCAGCCTCTGGGTGGATGGGGTGGACTTCAAGGGCCTGAGCGCCAAGCGCCCTGTGGTAGGGGATATCGGTATCAGCAGCGTCAGCTACCAGGGCAGCTGCTCGAACAGCGAGAAATCCAGCATCAACAGCGCCGTCAGTGCCGCCCAGAGCATTGGCAGCGGCGCCCTGTCCTACCTGCAGGGGCAAAGCAGCCCCAGCAGCTCGACCCGCTACAAGACCTGGTTCGGTACCTACAACAGCAGCCGCTACAGCACGGTGACCAGCAACTTCTCGAAGATAGTCAATGCCTTGAACAGCAAACCCCTGGTGTTCGACTGTTCCTGCAACCAGTCCTACTTCGCCTACGTTTACCCCAACCAGCCCTACACCGTGTACCTGTGTAACGCCTTCTGGAGCGCGCCCACCAACGGCACCGACTCCAAGGCCGGCACCATAGTGCATGAGCTGAGCCACTTTAACGTGGTAGCAGGCACCGACGACATCGTCTATGGCCAGTCCGGGGCCAAGTCCCTGGCCCTGTCCAACCCCAGCCAGGCCATCCAAAACGCCGACTCCCACGAATACTTCGCGGAAAACACCCCGGCCCTGCCCTGATAAAAAAAGGCGCCCTCAGGGCGCCTTTTTCAGGCTTCGGCGAAAGTCCATTCGCTTTTTGGTGTCCACAAAGTAGTAGACCCCCATCACCAGGGCCAGCACCAATGGCGGCGTGGGTGACGGCAACACCAGGGTGCCAAAGCCGTGTTGGAACAGGCCGAACAGCAACATGAACAGGGTCACCATCACGAAAAAGCCCAGGGCGCACAACAGGCCGTTGTTAAGGGCCAGCTTGGCTCCCTGGGGGCGGCTGTCCGGGCCCGGCTCGGTGAGGTGGGTACCGTCCACCGCCACCCCAAGGCCGGCCTCACCGACGCTCACCTCAATCAGCCCCTGACGCAGCTCCGGCTTTGCCAGGGCGCACAGGCGGTGCTCCTTGAGGCTGCGAAACAGTACCGATCTGTCCCTTTCCTCGCCGTCCACCAACAGCCGCACCTCGGTCAGCATCAAACGGGGTAATACCTGCACTTCCAGCTGCTGTTGTTGCCAGCTGCCTTGCCATTGCTGCACTTTCATGGATTCTTCTTGGGGCTCCAGGGAGTAATAAGGCGGATCTTACTGCGTTTTTGCGGTATCGCCAGCCCCTGGGGCAAGGCCGGGAAGTAATCGTAGATCTGCTGGGGAAATTCCACCCCGGCACCGTCGATGAAATGCCAGTCGGCCGACGCCTTGGGGCGCACGGCGATGAGGTAGCCGTCTTCGCTGATGACCTGGCTGGCACTTTCATAGCGGCTGTGGGTCAGGGCAAAGGCCACCCAGTCGTCCCCGGCCGGGTAGAAGTCCTTGGGGGTTTCTATCTGGTATTGGCTGCGCTTGAGGCCGCTTTGGGCCAGCTCCAAGAAGGCCTGCTCGGCATGCTCCAAGGCCGCTTCCTGGCCCCCTTGGGCGGCAATGGCCTTGGGATGGGTCAGGGCCACCAGGGTCTGGTAGTCGCCGCTCAGAGTAGCGCTGCGCAGCCGCTCCAAGGTGGCGGGCAGTTCGTCGAATTGGGCCAGGGCCGGTGCGCTCAGCAAGACCAGGGTAAGCAGGTAGGCTCTCATTCTCCGTCCCAGTAGTTAAGCCCCTGGTGCTGGCGGCCAAAAATGGCAAAAGAGCGTTCCTTGCTGTCCCCTCCGGGAGCCGTACCGGCAATGACCCCATACTTGCCCGAGTCCGGGTAGAGCATCACGTCCGGCTCCTTCATGGTGGACACCGCCAGGTACACCAGCTCCTTACTGCCGGTGTTGACGATTTGATGGGCCAGCTCGGCCCCGGCCGGGCAGGCCACAAAGTCGCCGGCCTGCAAGGGGTGGCTCTGTTCACCCAGCAGCAGGGTGCCGCTACCTTCGAGGATAAAGAACATCTCTTCGTTGTTGAGGTGGGCGTGGCGCGGCCAGGCTTGTTTGCCCGGCATCACCCGCACCACCCGGTAACCCAGGTCCTTGCCGCCGATCAGCGGCGCCACCGGCGCCACCCTGGCAAAGTACTTTTCGCCGTGGCTGTGACTGCGGTAGGTCAGTTTCTGGATGTTGATAACGGGACTGTCGGCCATGCTTGACCCCGCTCTTTGGGTCTTTTAGTGTGAGGCCCATTCTAACAACGAAGCCTGGCCAATTAACAAGAAGATTACATGGCCGGGTTGGGACAAGCAGCAGAAGACAGCGGATGGGGCAGCCCGTCCCGGTCCTGCCATCGAGGATCGGATGAACAAGACCCTGGGCTCCGCCCTTATCGTGGCCGGCACCACCATTGGTGCCGGCATGTTGGCCTTGCCCCTGGCCACCGCCGCCCTGGGCTTCGGCCTGAGCTGCCTGTTGCTGCTGGTATTCGCCCTGTTGGCCATCAAGGCCGCCTGGGTGATGGTGGACCATTGCCTTGCTCTGGAAGGGCCTGCGTCCCTTGACGCCCTTGGCCGCCAGGCCCTGGGGCCCTTTGGCCGGGTACTGGTGGCCCTGAGCATGGGTTTTCTCTACTACGCCCTAATGGCGGCCTACGTGTCCGGCAGCGCCAACCTGTTGGCAGCCAGCCTGGGCCTGGACCCGCGCCTGGCGGCATTGGTGGCCAGCCTGGCGGTAGCGGCCCTTATCATGCTGTCCATGCAGGTGGTGGATATCAGCAACCGACTGCTGTTCACCATCAAGATGGTGGCCTTGGTGCTGGTGATAGGCGGTCTGTTGCCCGGGGTCGACCCCGGCCACTTGGCAGCCAGCCCCAGCCTGCCACTGGCGGCCCTGCCCATCATCTATACCGCTTTTGGCTACCACGGCTCCCTGCCCACCCTGGTCAACTACCTGGAAAAGGACAGACGCAAGCTGCGCCTGGCCATTGCCGGCGGTACCCTGCTGCCCCTGGCCCTGTACCTTGTTTGGCAACTGGTGGTGCTGGGCAGCCTGAACCAGCAGGCCCTTGGCCAAACCGGCGGCGCTCTTGAGAAGCTGGTGTTGGCCCTGACCCAGGGCCAGGGCGGCTGGCTCAGTACCTGTATCCACATTTTTGCTGACCTGGCCCTGGCCACCTCCTTTTTGGGGGTCGCGGTGGGCATGTTCGACTTCCTGGCCGCCCTGTTTAACCGCAAGGCAACCCTGGCCGGGCGCAGCCAGACGGCGCTGCTGACCTTCGTACCGCCGCTGCTGATCACCCTCTTTGTGCTGAACGCCTTCCTTGGCGCCCTGGGCTATGCCGCCCTGGCCCTGGCCATGGTGGCCCTGGTGCTGCCTGGCCTACTGAGCATCAAGGGGCAAAAACCCGGGGAAGGGGCACTGCTGCTGGCCCTGGGGGGCCTTATCTACCTGGCCCAGTTGCTGGGATAAAAAAGGCGGCCCTGGGGCCGCCTTTTTTATTTGCACCTGTTATCTGTGGCCTATGGCCTTATTGAGCAAGCGGTGCAAACGAATTTGTTTGAGTTCGGTGCCGTCCCGCTCGTCCACCCTGTGGCAGCCGTCGGCTTTAAAGCCGTGCTTGAGCCAGAACTTGATGCCCCCTTCGTTGTTTTCCAGCACCCACAGGTTCAGGGACACATAACCCTGGCCACGTAGGGCCAGCAGGGCCTTTTCCAGAAGCTGGGCACCCAGGCCACTGCCCACCATCTGCGGGTCCAGGTACAGGGCGCGCAACTCGGCCGTGGTGCGGCGGGAAACGTCCGGGTCGCGGGAGCGGCCGGTATTGACAAAGCCCAACAGGGTGCCGTCGTCTTCCACCAGCCAGGTCTGGCTCTGGGGCTGGCGCAGCAGGCTTTCCACCAGGCCGATGCGGCCGGGCACGTTGAGTTTTTCCAAGAAGCTGGCGGGCAGGAACTGGCGGTAACTCTGCTGCCATGCCCGCACCAGAAGATCCGCGATGGCGGGCGCATCTTCGAGCTGGGCTTGGCGAAACTGCGGCAGTACGGGCAAGGTGCTGGTCTCAAACTGTGATCTGCTACCGAAGTTAGCAAATCACAGCCCCTGCCGACAATCCCTGAACTGGTCGGTTTTGTCGATAATACCCATGGATTTCTTCTTTAGGGGCCCCTTGTGCAACCCGAGTCGCACAAGGACAGGGGATCAAGCCCGAAAAGCCCCCTTACGCCCCGCCCTTTTTATCCAGAACCAGGTCCAAAGGGGCAGTGCCAGCAGCTCTACCAGGGGTTCCCCCAGGTAACCCAGCACGCTGCCCTGGCTGGCCCAGTCCGGCCACAGCAACAGCACAGGCCTGGGTATGGCCACCAACAGGGCGATAAAGAGCGGCACTTCCTTTTCAAAACGCACCGCCAGCCAGCCAAACAGCAGCCCCAGGGGCTGCATGAAGACCAATACCATCAAGAAGCTAAAGGGCTGGCCCTGGTTGTCCCAGAGCCAGTCCAAGGGCACCAGCTTGGGCACCAGCTGCCCTACGCCGACCAGGGCCAACACCAGGCCCTGTTCGTAGAAAAACACCAGCAACACCAGGGTGAGCAGGCGCACCAACCACTTATGCAGCATCGATAACCCCTTGCTCACGCAAGAAAGCCATCAGCGCCTGGTCGTCCCAGGTGGCTACCCCAAGGCTCTCGGCCTTGGCCAGCTTGGAGCCGGCCTTTTCGCCGGCCACCAGCACATCGGTGTTCTTGGACACCGAGCCCGCCACCTTGGCCCCCAGGGCCTCCAGGTGCGCCTTGGCCTCATCACGGGACAACACCGACAAAGAGCCGGTGATAACAAAGGTTTGGCCGGACAGAGGCAAGTCTGCCGCCTCGGCCACCTGCCGCTCAGAGCTCCAATGCACCTGCAGGGCCAACAGCCGTTTTTCGATATCCAGGGCCCGCTCGGCATTAGCGCTGTCGGCAAAAAAGGCCGCCAGGCCCTTGGCCGCTGCCTTAGTGCCGCCAAGGGCGTTAAAGAGGTCCTGCTCGTCTTGCGCGCATTGGATAAGGGCCTCAAGGCTGTCAAAACGACTGGCGGCCTTCTCGGCGGCGCCAGGCCCTACCCCGACGATATCGAGCTTGTTGATAAAGTCGTTAAAGCCCAAGGGCGCCAGATTTACCTTGGCATCGGCGTCCCCCAGGTTAAGGCCCTGGCTACGCAACCCCTCTATCACCTGCCAGTTGTTGGCCTCGGTGAAAAATTCGCTGATGTGAAAGGCCACTTCCCGGCCCACATCGGGGATGGAGGTCAAGAGTTCAACGGGGGCCAGGCGAATGTTGTCCACATTGCCTAGGGTGGCAGCTACCAGCTTGGCGGTTTCCTCCCCCACTTCGGGTATGCCAAGGGCGTAGAGCACCCGGTTAAAGGGGGTGGCCTTGCTGCGCAGGATAGCGGCCCGCAGCTTGTCGGTGGACAGCTCGGCAAAGCCTTCCAGGCCCAGGATGTCTTCACGCTTGAGCTCGAAAATCCCAACCGGACTTGCCAGCAGCTGGGCGTCTACCAGTTTTTCCACCACCACGTCCCCCAGCCCTTCGATATCCAGGGCTTTGCGGGAGGCAAAGTGAATAAGGGCCTGCTTGAGCTGGGCCGAACAGGTGAGCCGGCCGCTGCAGCGGTAGGCGGTGCCTTCCCGTTCGATAACCCGGGATTTGAGGCGGGTGCGCAGGGTCTCACGCTCCACATGGGCGCCGCACACCGGGCAAGCAGTGGGAAAGTGAATGTCCCTGGCCTCTGCCGGGCGGCGCTCTTCCACCACCGACACCACCTGGGGGATCACATCGCCGGCACGGCGTACTATCACGGTGTCACCGATCTTCACCCCAAGGCGGGCTATCTCGTCGGCATTGTGCAAGGTGGCGTTGGACACAGTCACCCCGCCCACAAACACCGGCTGGAGCTTGGCCACCGGGGTGATGGCGCCGGTACGCCCCACCTGAAATTCCACGTCTTCCAATACGGTGAGTTCTTCCTGGGCCGGGTATTTCCAGGCGATGGCCCAGCGCGGTGCCCGGGACACAAAGCCCAGCTCGTCCTGGTCGACGACACTGTCCACTTTAATCACGGCGCCGTCGATATCGAAATCCAGGGCGTCGCGCTTTTGCAAGATGGCGTCGTGGTAGGCCTTGACCGCCTCAATGCTGTCCACCCGCAGCACTTCCTTGCTGACCGGCAAACCCAGGCCGCGCAGCCACATCAGCCGCGCATATTGGCTGGCAGGCAGCTCGCCCCCCTCCACCACACCAAGGCCGTAGGCGTAAAAGTTCAGGGGCCTTTTGGCGGTGATGCGCGAGTCCAGTTGGCGCAGAGAGCCGGCGGCGGCGTTGCGGGGGTTGGCAAAGAGCTTGTCGCCGCTCTCAAGAGCCTTTTTGTTCATCTCTTCAAAGCCGGCCCTTGGCATAAACACCTCGCCACGCACCTCGATGCGCTGGGGATACTGGCCCTGCAGTTTCAGCGGAATGGCGCGAATGGTTTTGACGTTCTGGGTGATGTCTTCACCTGTGGCGCCGTCGCCCCGAGTGGCGCCGCGCACCAGCACGCCGTTCTCGTACAAAAGGCTTACCGCCAGGCCGTCCAGCTTGGGTTCGCAGCACCAGGCCGGGCTGTGGCCCAGGCCTTTTTCGACCCGCTCGCCAAAGGCGATGAAGTCGCCCTCGTCCATGGCGTTACCCAAAGACAGCATAGGAACTTCGTGGGTCACTTCCCCAAAGGCGGCAGCAGCCTTGGCCCCTACCCGCTGGGTGGGGGACTCGGGGGTAATGAGTTCCGGGTGGGCCGCTTCTATGGCTTGAAGCTCGCGCATCAGCCGGTCGTATTCGGCGTCGGGAATGCTGGGGGCGTCTTCGACGTAATAGCGGATATTGTGCTGGTCTATTTCGCGGCGAAGCGTCTCGAGTTGGGTTTGGATATTGTTCATGGCGCTCTAAATAAAAAAAGCCCGGCGCTGCCGGGCTGATAAGGCTTTAATGGCCGCCCGCTGCAAGGAGCTGGCGCCGGGTGAATTCGCGAATTTGGCCCTGGTAGTGCTGCACCGTCTGCTGGGTAACCAGGTTGCGGTCGCCGTCCAAGACCTGGCAGCCGAACTCTTCGGCCATCTTCTGGGCGGCGTTGAGCATCATGGCAAAGGCCTTCATGGCGTCCCCTTCGTTGGGCAGGGTCATGAACAGGGCCAGGCCCTTGGTGCTGAACTGCTCCATCTTGTCCACGTCGAAGGTGCCGGGGTTGACCATGTTGGCCAGGCTGAACAGCACAGGGCCACGGCCGGAGGATTCCTTGTGGCGGTGGAAAATATCCATTTCGCCAAATCTAAGGCCAAGGGACAGCAGCAGCGGCAGCAGCTCGGCGCCGTCGATGGGGTCCTCTTCCTTGGCCATCACATGCAGCACCAGCACTTCCTGGGGCTCGGCGGCCTTGGGGGCCTCTTCTGGGGCGTCCTCTTCTTCTGCATGCAGGCTGGGCAGGGGCTGGTCTTCGGCCTCAGCCAGGGCCAGCTCGGCCTCCTGGGGCTCGGCGGCGGCTATTGCCTCGGCCTTGGGGGCAGCCTCCTGGGCGGCTCTGGCAGCGCCCAGATTCAGGTCCATCTGCTCCATCTTGGGTTCCTGGCGCTTTTTGGCCACCACCCGTACCTCACCGACGCCATCGTCGTCGAAGCCCTTCTCGTCCCGGGGCTGGGTAGGCATGGGTTTGACGGGCTTGGACTTGCTCTTAAGCTTGGCCTGCCCCTGGCGGCGAATGGTCTTGAGGCCGTGGGCAAAAATGCCGCCGATCACCAAGATCCCTAGAACCAGTAAAAAGATATCCATGTAGGCTTCCTGTCTCGTTTTTTTAGCCTGCTTCCGCCAGTGCGACGGCTTGTTCAATATCCACGGCGACGATACGCGACACACCGGGTTCGTGCATGGTGACCCCGGTCAGTTGATCGGCCATCTCCATGGCCACCTTATTGTGGCTGATGTAAATAAACTGGACGCTGTCTGACATTTCCCTGACCAAGCGGCAATAACGCTCCACGTTAGCATCGTCCAAGGGGGCATCCACCTCGTCTAGCATACAGAAGGGCGCCGGATTAAGCCGGAAAATGGCAAACACCAATGATAAAGCGGTCAGCGCCTTTTCACCACCGGAGAGAAGGTGAATGGTGGCGTTTCGTTTACCTGGCGGCCGGGCCATGATGGTGACACCTGTATCCAGCAGATCGTCTCCGGTCAGCTCCAGATAGGCGCTGCCGCCGCCGAACACCTTGGGGAAGAGGCGCTGCAAGTCGGCGTTAACCACGTCGAAGGTGTCCTTGAACTTGGCGCGGGTTTCCCGGTCGATTTTGCGAATGGCATTTTCCAGGGTCTCCAGGGCGGCGTTAAGGTCGGCGTCCTGTTCGTCCAGGTATTTTTTACGCTCCGCCTGCTGCTCGAATTCCTCGATGGCGGCCAGGTTGATGGCCCCCAGGCGGGCGATGGCGTTGACCAGACGGTCGATGTCTTTGGCCAGGGCCTCTTCGTTCTGGTCCTCGAGGCTGGCCAGTACGGCGTCGATATCCTGTTCCAGCTCGTCCAGCTGTTCCCGGGCGCCGTCGCTGCGCACTTTGTGGCCTTCGATTTCCACCCGGCGCCTGTCTATCTCACCCTGCATGCTCTGCACCTTGGCAAAGGCGGCGGCCTGGCCGTCTTCCAACAGCGCCATGCGCTCGTCGATGTCGGCCATCTGCTGGTTGAGCACGGTCAGGCGCTCTTCCACTTCCTTGTGCTCTTCCAGCCAGATCTCCAACTGGCTGCCCTGCTCCTGGCCGGGCTCGTCCAGCAGCTGCTGTTCTTCGAGAAGGGCTTCGAGCTGCTCGCTCACTTCCTCCACCTGCATGGCCGCCCGCTGGCAAGACTCGGCCAGGGACTGGCGGCGGGACTTGAGGGTTTCAAAACGGATCTGCAGCTGCTGGGCCTGGCCGCGCAACTGTTCTTCCAGGGCTCTGGCATCTTGCAGCTGGGGTTCGAGGTCGTCCACCGGCTGGTGTTCATCACCCTGCTCGGCTTCCTCCTCGAGCATCAGCCGCTCTTCCATCAGCTCGGCCTGTTCCAGCTCCTGGTCGGCAATGGCCTCTTGGAGCTGGGCCCTTTCCTGCTGGCGGGCCTTGGCCTGGGCATCCAGGTCGCCGGCCCTGGCCTGGAGTATGGCCAACTGCTGGCGTGACTCCTGCTGGCGCTGCTGGGCCTGCTGCTGCTGGCTAGCCAATTGCTGAAGCTGCTGTTCGGCCTGGGCCAGGGCGGCCTCGGCCTGGGCCAATTGGCCGCTGGCCTGGTCCAGCTCCTGTTGCAGGGCCGGCAGCTGCCCTTGCAGGGCCTCAAGGTCCGCCACCAGGCTAAGCCCCTGCCCTGCGGCCGGGGCCGTGGCCAGAAAATCGGCCCCCAGCCAAAAGCCGTCGGGACAGATGACCGACTCGCCGGGCCCCAGGCTGGCGCCAAGGGCCTTGGCCGCTTCCCGGTCAGGGGCTGTACGGACCCTGTCCAGCCAGGGCAGCGGCACCGGACTCTGTACCTGGGCGCCCAGGCTGGCGGGGCTGGGCTGGTGGGCGCCGGGGCGCACCAACAGCGCCGGCTGGGTGACATCCAGGAAGGGGCCATAGTCCCCAACCCTGGCCTGCAGCCAACTGCCCAGCACCTGTTCCACCGCCTGGTGCCAAGGGGCCTGAACCTGAAGCTGGGCCAGCAGGGCCGGCAGCTCGTCCAGCCCCGCCACGCTTTCCTTGGGAGCCGCCGCGTCGATAAGGGCACTTAACTGCTGAATGCGGCTTTGTTGGGTGTCCAGGGCCCTTTCCGCCTGGCGGTGGACTTCGGTTTGGGTTTTCAGCTGTTCCCGGGCGGCCTTGAGATCGCTCTGGCCCTGCTGGTGATCCATTTCCGCCAAGGCCAAGGCTTCCTGGTGCTCTTCGGCCAGGGCTTGCTGCTCGGCCAGCTGTTCCTTGACCGCCAGCAAGGCGTCGTCGTCCTGGCCGACAAAACCGGCCAGGCGCTGGTGGTCGCGCTGGATATTGGCACCCAGGTTGTCGATACGGGTGGCCAGGACCTGCAAACGGGTCTGCAGCTGCCCCTGGCGCTGCAAGCGGGCAGCAAGGGCCTGCTGCTGGGCGCGGTGCTGGTTTTCCAGCCCTTCGCGGTTGAGGCGGGCTTCGGCCAGCTGTTCTTGATATTCGTCCAGCTCCGGGGTCAGCATTTCCAGCTCTTCGTCCGCTTCCTGCTGGCGCTGCTGGTCTTCGCTCAGGGTCAGGCGGGCCTGCTCGGCACGCTGCTGGAGCCGGGCCAGCTGTTCGTCCAATTGCGCCTTGCGGCTCTTGGCGTTGGCCAGGTTTTGCTCGGCCCTGGCGATTTCCGAGCCCAGCCGGTAGTAGCGGCTCTGGGCCTGTTCTATCTGGCCCTTGGCGTCGTGCTGGGTTTCCTTGAGGGCCACCATGGCCTTCTCGTCGCCCCGGCTCTGGGCGATAAAACGCTCCAGCTCGGTTTCGAAATGGCGAATTTCACCGTTAAGGCTGGTGATGGCGTCCTGGTAGCGCCGGTAGCGCAGGGCCGCCAACTGGCCCTTGGCGGTGCGTTCCTGGTGCTTGTAGTCCCGGTAGCGGCGGGCGGCGTCGGCCTGGCGGCGCAGCTTGTCCAGCTGCTGGCCCAGCTCTTCACGCACGTCGGTAAGGCGCTCGAGGTTGTCGCGGGTGTGGCGGATGCGGTTCTCGGTTTCCTTGCGCCGCTCCTTGTACTTGGAAATACCGGCCGCTTCTTCGATAAAGACCCGCAGTTCCTGGGGGCGCGACTCGATCAGCCGGGAGATCATGCCCTGCTCGATGATGGCATAAGAGCGGGGACCAAGGCCGGTGCCAAGGAAGATATCGGTGATGTCGCGGCGCCGGCAACGGCTGCCGTTCATAAAATACTGGGACTGGCCGTCCCGGGTGACCAGGCGTTTGACGGCGATTTCGGCATATTGGGCCACCGGGCCGGTGGCAGTGCCGTCGCTGTTGTCGAACACCAGCTCGACGCTGGCCTGGGACACCGGCTTGCGGCCGGAGGAGCCGTTGAAGATGACGTCGGTCATGGCGTCGCCGCGCAGGTTCTTGGCACTGGATTCGCCCAGCACCCAACGCACGGCGTCGATGATATTGGATTTGCCACAACCATTGGGGCCGACCACGGCGGTCATAGCCCTGGGAAAGGGTACCGTCGTGGCGTCGACAAAGGATTTGAAACCTGCCAGCTTGATACTTTTCAGGCGCATTCGGTCCCGGCGCTCTCGTTATAGGGTTGTGGCCATATCAACTCGGCAATCTAACACAGTTTCTGTAACAAATCCGGGCTAGGCGCCGCCGTCCCCTCTTTTTATACTGCCGCCCTGAAAGAATGCAATGCATAGGCAATGGAGGTGTTCCTTGGCTCATCCGGTATCCGGTGCCCACTATCTGATGCGCGGCTTTTCCCTTATCCAGGAAAAAGGTCTGCGCCGTTTCGTACTTTTCCCGCTGCTGGTGAACCTGTTGCTGTTCGCCGGCGCTTTCACCTGGTTGATGTTTCGCCTGGGTGACCTGGTGGACTACGTGCTGAGCTACCTGCCCGGCTGGCTCGAATGGCTTGAATACCTGATCTGGCCCCTGGGGGTAGTGGCGGTATTGGTGGTGTTCTCCTTTATTTTCAGCGCCCTGGCCAACTGGATAGCGGCGCCTTTTAACGGCCTGCTGGCCGAACGGGTCGAGCTGATGCTCACCGGCGAACCCCTGCCGGACGCCAGCCTGGCAGAAGTGGTCAAGGACATGCCCCGGGTCTTTGGCCGGGAATGGGCCAAGCTTAAATACTGCCTGCCCCGGGCCATCGGCTTTTTGCTGCTGTTTTTGGTGCCGGTGATAGGCCAGACTCTGGGGGCCGTGCTGTGGTTCCTGTTCGGTGCCTGGATGATGGCCATCCAATACTTGGACTACCCTTTCGACAACCACAAGATCCCCTTTGAAGACATGAAGATGGCCCTCAAGTACCAGCGTAGCGCCAGCTTCAGCTTCGGCATGCTGGCCACGGTGCTGGCCATGGTGCCCATCGTCAATCTTATTGTGATGCCGGTGGCGGTCTGTGGCGCCACCGCCATGTGGGTGGAGCGTTTCAGGCCCCACTTGCTGCGCCGCTAAGATCAATGAAAAAGGGGCTAACAGCCCCTTTTTCATGGCCTTTCCCCGTAAAAAAGCCCGCCTATTGGCGGGCTTTTTTTTTGCCAGGGCTATTGGCCCCTTTCCACTCCCGGGACCTTGGTCTCGTCGCGGTACCACAGCCAGGCCCAATAGCGGCGCAGGGCCTTTTTTATATCCTCAAGGATAAGGTAGAGGGCCGGCACCAGCACCAGGGTGATGATGGTGGCAAAGAGAATACCGAAGGCCAGGGACACCGCCATGGGGATGATGATCTGGGCCTGCAGGCTGGTCTCGAAGACGATGGGCACCAACCCCAGGAAGGTGGTCAGGGAGGTGAGCATGATGGCGCGAAAACGCTTGATGCCAGAGTCCACCACCGCCTGGCGCATGGGCACCCCAGCCGCTCTCGCCTGGTTGACAAAGTCCACCATTACCAAAGAGTCGTTCACCACCACCCCGGACAGGGCGATGATGCCGAACAGGGACAGCACCGACACCGACAGTCCCAACAGCCAGTGGCCGACGATGGCGCCGATGATGCCAAAGGGGATCACCGACATGATGATAAAGGGCTGGCTGTAGGAATTGAGGGGAATGGCCAACAGCGCATAGATAACAAAGAGGGCCGCCAGGGCGCCCAGCAGCAGCTGGGAGTTGTTGTCGGCCTCGTCCTTGGCTTCGCCAGCCATGCGGAAGGTGACGCCGGGATACTTGGCCTTGAGTTTGGGCAACACGTTACTCATCAGCTCACCCACCACCTTGGAGGGCTCGACCTTGGCCTTGTCGGCGTCAGCGCTGATGGTCACGGCCCGAATGCCGTCCACCCTGGTGATCCGCGAGTAACCTTCGCCCAGCTCCACGTCAGCCACATAGGAGAACGGCACTTCCTGACCGCTGGCGGTGCGGATGCGCATATTTTCCAGATGCGACAGGGACTGGCGTTCGGCCAGGGGGTAGCGGACCATGACTTTGACTTCTTCGTCGTCCCGCTGGATACGCTGCACCTCGGCGCCGTAGAAGCCCTGGCGTACTTGGCGGGCCAGGTCCGACAGGCTGATGCCAAGGGCCTCGGCGGCCGGTTTGACCTTGAGGCGCACTTCCAGATTGCCGGAGGACAGGCTGTCTTCGATGTCGAAGACCCCGTCATAGTCGGCCATGGCGGCTTTAAGCTCGCTGGTGGCGGCGTTGAGTTCGTCCAGATCCTTACCCCGCACCGTAAAGGCGATGGCCCCGCCGCCGCCGCCGTTGATGGAGGCGTTGAGCTTGAGGGTCTTGACCCCGGGCAGCTGGCCCACCTCGTTGCGCCACATATCGGCCACCTTGAAGGTGCCGATACTGCGGTTCTCGGAGCTGGTCAGCTCCACTACGAAGCGGCCGGCTGTGGTGGACTGGTTCCAGACGTAGACGTGTTTGACGGCCCTGCTGCCGGTCTCCCGGTAGATTTTGTCGTCAACCCGCCATAGGGCGTCCTGCAATTTTCCCAGGGTTTCGTTGGTTTGGCTGGCGGCGGTGCCGCTGACCATCTCCAGGTTGCCCTGCACGAAGTCGGACGGAATATTGGGGAAGAACACGAAGCGCACCAGGCCACCGCCCACCAGGCCCGCCACCAGCAGCATCATGCCCACAAAGCCGGCCACTGTGATGTAGCGAAGATCCAGGCACTTGTTGAGCAGGGGCCGGTAGATACGCAGGATAAGATTGTCAAAGCCCCGGTTGAAGGCGGCCTTGGCCCGCACCAGGGGGTTGTTGGACGGCTTGTGTTCGATGCGCACATGCTTGAGGTGAGCCGGCAGAATCAGCTTGGACTCGATCAGGGAGAAGATGAGGCTGAGGATCACCACCACCCCTATGGCCTGGAAGATGGCGCCCATGAAACCGGACACCATCAGCATCGGCAGGAAGGCCGCTATGGTGGTCAGCACCCCGAAGGTGGCGGGCAAGGCCACTTTCTGGGCGCCGCGAATAACGCTGTCGACCCCGGCGCCCCGCTCTTCTATCTCCGAGTGCACGCTCTCGCCGATAACGATGGCGTCATCCACCACTATCCCCAACACCAAGATAAAGCCAAAGAGGCTCATCATGTTGATGGTGACCCCGATAAAGGGCATGTGCATAAACAGCAGGGTGCCAAGGAAGCAGACCGGTATCCCCACCATCACCCAGAACGCCAGGCGCACCTGCAGGAACAGGCTCAGCACCAAAAACACCAGGATGGCGCCCATAAACATGTTGCTGAACATCATGTCCAGGCGGTCGTTGAGGAACTTGGAGCTGTCGCCCCAGTAGTCCAGTTGGATGCCGGCCGGCAGGGACTTCTTCTTCTCGTCCACATAGGCCTTGACCGCCTTGGCCATCTCCAGGGCGTCCTGTTCCCCCACGGCGATAACGCCGATGGACAGGCCGGGCTTGCCGTTGAAGCGGGCAAAGTTGTCCTCTTCCACGAAGCCGTCCACCACCTTGGCCACGTCGCTCACCAGCACCCGGGTGCCGTCAGGGCGGTTGACCAGGGTTATCTTGTCGAACTGGTAGCCCCGGTAGGCCTTGCCCTTGGCCCGCAGCAGTATGTCGCCGGTAGAGGACTTGATGGCGCCACCGGGCAGGTCGATAGAGCTGTTGCGCACGGCGCCGGCCACTTCGTCCAGGGTCAGGCCGTATTTGCGCAGCCTGTCTTCCGACACCTCGATGCCCACCTCATAGTCGCGGGCGCCGTTGACATCGGCCCGGGTAATGGGGGCCAGGGCCTTGAGCTCATCGGCGATGTTCTTGGCGTATTCCTTAAAGCCACGTTCGGTAAGATCCCCGTAGACCTGCACCCAGATCACCTCCCGCTCGGGGCGGATCTCGTAGATCACCGGTTTCTCGGCTTCGGCCGGCATGGAGGGAATGGCGTCGACCCGGATCTTTATCTCGTTGAGGACCTCTGTGGTGTCGTAGGACTCGTCCACTTCCACCTGTACCGAGGCAATACCCTCGTTGGCGTTGGAGGTGATCTCCTTGATGCCCTCGATGTTCTCTATGGCCTCCTCGACCTTGAGGATAATGCCCTCCTCCACTTCCTGGGGAGCCGCCCCCGGATAGGGCACCTGGATGGAGATATAGGGCAGGTCCAGTTGCGGGAAGACTTCCTTACGGATCCCGAAACCTGCAATAAGACCACCGACAATGATGATGATCATCAAGAGGTTGGCGGCCACCGTATTGTGGGTGAACCAGGCAATGACGCCTTTTTGCTGCTCGCTCATTTTTCACTCGCCGCCAGTTGGCTACCGGTTTCGGTCTTGGGCTGGTCGGGGGCTATGGCCACCAGGGTACCGTCTACCACGTTGGTCAGGGAGGTCAGGGATACCCGGTCACCGTCGCTCAGGCCCTCGGCAATGTAGGCAAAGTCGGCGTCACTGCGCTCCACCTTCACCTTGAGGCGGCGGATATGGTTGTTCTCGTCCACCAGCACCACTTCGTCGCCCCTCACCGCCTCTTTGGGCAGCACGATGAGGGGGCGCTTTTCACCGGAGCGCAGCATCGCCTCCACAAAGGTACCGAACTTGAGCCACTGGCCCTTGGCCTGCTGGCGCAGGTAAGGGTCGCGCACCTCGGCGATGATAAAGCTCATCCGCGACTGGTCATCCAGTACCCCGGAGCTCTGCACCAGCTCGGCCTGCCACTGCTGGGGCTTGCCGTTGACCTTGTGATTTAGGGTGATCTGCACCCCTTGCTGGTCGTTGTTGTTCAGGCCCAGCCAGCCCAGTTCCTCGTCGGATACCGGCAGCCGCACTTCTGCCACGGCGGTGTCGTCTATCACCCCAAGCTGGGTACCCAGGCCCACGTACTGGCCCAGATCCACGGCGCGGTCACGAACCAGGCCGTCATAGGGGGCGCGGATCTCGGTACGTAGCAGATTGCGCTTGGCTTCTTCCAGGCGGGCCTTCTGGGACTCCACCTGGGCCTTGGCGCTGGCCAACTGGGGTTTGCGCAGGGCGATATCGGTGACCTTGTCGGGAGACACGCTGCGCCACTCGCGGGCAGCCACTTCCCCTTGGGCCTTTTCCTGCTCGAAAGTGGCCACGGCCTGGGCCAGTTCGGCCTCGGCGCTGCGCAGGGCGGTCTGGTAGTCGGCCGGGTCTATCTGGGCCAGCAGTTCGCCTTTTTGCACCATGGAGCCGGAACGGAACTTGTCAGAGACCGACACGATGCGGCCCCCTACTTCGGCGACCAGGGACGTTTGGGTTTTGGGGCGGACCGTTCCCTGGGACTGGATCTGGTAGTTGACCCCTTCCTGATGGGCTTCCACCACCGACACCAGCAGGGGTGGCTTGGCCTCTTCGGCCTTTTGCGGCGGGGTTTTCATGGAGATCAGGCCGAGCATGGCAGCCACACTTATGACCAACACCACCAACGGCAACAGACAGCCTACGGCTACTCTTTTCATTCAGACGTTCCCTGACATTCGCTTTGAGACGATATTGCGGCTTTTTATAGCCTATGGCGCCGTACGCTGATACAGGCCAAGTATTTTAATGTTTTGCAAAATGTGTATGGCTTGTTGCCGCGCCCCTGCTGGCCCCGGCGCCAGGCATCATGGTGCCTTGGGTGCAAAAAAGGGTCCCGTAGGACCCTTGTTTTACATCCATATTTTTAACGTTTCTGAACCGTAATACAACCGGCGGAATAACCGGCGCCGAAGGAACAGATAATGCCAACGTCGCCGCTGTTGAGATCGCTGCGGTGCTTGTGGAAGGCGATCACCGAACCGGCGCTGGAGGTATTGGCGTATTCGTCCAGGATCACCGGGGCTTCGGCGTCGCTGGCGTCACGGCCCAGCACCTTGCGGGCGATAAACAGGTTCATGTTGATGTTGGCCTGGTGCAGCCAGAGGCGGTTGGGGGTCAGGCCCTGGCGGGCCAGCTCGCTGCTGATAAGCTCGCTGACCATGGGTACCACTTCCTTGAACACCTTGCGCCCTTCCTGCACGAACAGCTTGTCCCGGTCGAACTGGTGCTCGGGGGCAGTGCGGTTCAAAAAGCCGAAGTTGTTGCGGATGTTGTTGGAGAACTGGGTAATGAGCTTCTCACCCTTGACCAACCACTGCTCGGCGCTGCTGGCGTCCTCGGCCCGCTCCAGTACGGTGGCGGTGCAGGCGTCGCCGAAGATGAAGTGGCTGTCACGGTCACGGAAGTTGAGGTGGCCGGAGCAGATCTCGGGGTTGACCACCAGGGCCAGCTTGGCGCTGCCGGCCTTGAGCATGGCGGCGGCATTGGCAATACCGAAGGTGGCGGAGGAGCATGCCACGTTCATGTCGAAGGCCAGGCCCTTGGCACCGATAAAGTGCTGCAGTTCCACAGCCATGGCGGGGTAAGGGCGCTGCATGTTGGAGGCGGCGCAGATGATGAGGTCTACGTCTTCGGGGCTGCGGCCAGCGGCTTTGAGAGCCTGGTCGGCGGCGTGCATGGCCATCTCGATCATCACCGAGGGCTTGTCGTTATCGCGCTCGGGGATCAGGGGCATCATCACCTCAGGGTCGAGGATGCCGTCCTTGCCGACCACATAGCGGCTCTTGATGCCGGAGGCCTTGAGGATAAACTCGCTGCTCGAATGGGCCAGCGGCTGGATCTGCCCGGCCTCGATGGCGCCCTGGTTGTCTTCGTTGAAGTTGTCGACGTACTGGTTGAAGGCTTTCACCAGCTCGTCATTGCTGATGGCATTAGGGGGCGTATAGAGCCCGGTGCCGCTGATAACAATCTCGCTCACGCCTGTTCCTCTTGCTGCTCGCTGGCGTTATCCGTTAGCGGCCCAGTATAGCGGATCCCTTTAATTTCCTGAATCACTACGGTTTCCCCTATCTTGTCCTGGATGCACTGGCGGTTGTTGTCCCAGAGTACCTGCATAAAACCCAGCATGCCGGTGGCAAGGCCGGCGCCGTAACCGCCGTAGCGGCCAAAGGAGGCCCACAGGGTCAGGGGCTCGCCGTTAAGGCGCACCACCCTCAAGCCCAGCAACCTCTTCCCTGGGGTCTGGCCGCGCCACAGGGCGGTAAAGAGGGTGAAGTACAAAGCCGCCCAACTGAGCCCCAGGCCCAGATCGGCGATAAGGCCCTTGGCCCAGTTAAGCAGCGAATAACCGTAATGCTTGGGTTTTTCTTCTTCGATGCCCTGCCCGGCCTCTTTTTCCGCAGCCTTTTGGTCCCTCTTGAAGGCCCGGTAGCGGGCCTCGGCACCGGCCATCACCTGCTCGCGGTAGGCGGCCTTTTCGTCGTCGTTCAGGAAGCTCATGTCGTCGAAGATGGCATCGGCCAGTTCCCGGCGGGTTTTCAGATCCCCGGCAAAGCGTTCGTCCAACAGCTTAATGAGGCCGGGCAGGCTGTCGTCAACACAGACCTTGTCGTCGCACAGGGCCATGGCGATGCCAACGGCGCCAAGGGCTCCCACTTCCAAGGCCGAATGGGGGGGCTTGTCCGGGTCGGGCTTGTCATCCAAGCTGCGGCTGAGGGTGCTGGTCAGGGATACCACCAGCACGAAGACCACCAACACCACCAGCACCCTCAGCCAGCGCCGGGCCCAGGGGTGTATCACCTGGTCGTGGCGCTTGGACAGTATCCAGATGGCGATGGCGGCCACCAGGCCTATGGCCACGTCCGGCACATAGGTCAGCATGGCGATAAGCCACAAATCCAGCCCCATGGCCAGGCCCCGGCGCCAGGGTTTGCCCAGGGGATGGCCCAGCAACCTCTGGTCCACCTTGAAGGCAAAGGGGGTAATAATGGCCCGGGTTTCTTTGCCTTCACGCCAGGCTTCCAGCGCCGACTGGTGTTCAGGATCGTGTTTTGTCATCTATTTATATCCTTATAACCAGAAAATCCTTAACACCCAGCAGCCTGGTCGCTACCTTGTGTCCCATACCCTCAATGAGGCGAATACCTGTTATGAGCCAGCTATTTAAAGACAACTCCCTGACCATCGGCAATACCCCCCTGGTCAAACTCAACCGCGTCACCGGTGGCGAAGTCTACGCCAAGGTCGAAGCACGCAACCCCAGCTTCTCCGTAAAATGCCGTATTGGCGCCTCCATGATCTGGGACGCCGAGGAAAAAGGCCTGCTGGGCCCGGGCAAAGAAATCATCGAGCCCACCTCCGGCAACACCGGTATCGCCCTAGCCTTCGTGGCCGCCGCCCGTGGCATTCCCATCACCCTGACTATGCCCGAGTCCATGAGCCTGGAGCGCCGCAAGCTGCTCAAGGCTCTGGGTGCCAACCTGGTGCTGACCGAAGCGGCCAAGGGCATGAAGGGCGCCATCGACAAGGCCAGCGAAATTCGCGACGCCGAGCCCAATAAATACGTGCTGCTCCAGCAGTTCGAAAACCCGGCCAACCCCGCCATCCACGAGACAACCACAGGTCCCGAGATCTGGGAAGCCACCGATGGCGACATCGACGTGTTCGTGGCTGGCGTCGGCACCGGCGGCACCATTACCGGTGTGTCCCGCTACCTGAAAAAGACCCGGGGTAAAGACGTCATTTCCGTGGCGGTGGAACCGGCCGACTCTCCGGTTATCAGCCAAAAGCTGGCCGGTGAAGATCTCAAACCCGGCCCCCACAAAATCCAGGGCATCGGGGCCGGCTTTATTCCCGGCAACCTGGACTTGAGCCTGGTTGACCGGGTAGAGCAGGTGTCCAACGACGACGCCATGGCCATGGCCCATCGCCTGATGAAAGAAGAAGGGATCCTCGCCGGCATTTCCTCCGGCGCCGCCGTGGTGGCCGCCAAGCGCCTGGCCGAGAACCCTGACTTTGCCGGCAAGAAGATCGTGGTGATCCTGCCCTCTTCCGCCGAGCGTTACCTGAGCTCCCCCTTGTTCGCCGACGTGTTCACCGAGCAGGAACTGTCCCAGTAACAACGCAAAGAGGGGCCGTCGTCAAGGCGGCCCCTCCTGCTTTGCCGGATCATGGCTCGGCGATGGCTGTTTGGGCTTAGTTAGTTAACTTTCGCCCAAAAGGTCATGTTTACCGAGTCGGGCTCGATAAGATCGAGATACGCCAAGGCAAGGGGGTCGGTTAACCACTGCTGGCAGTATTCTTCTGCCTTCTGTTGGGTTGTGGCAATTGCAACGTCAGCGTAGATACCGTCTTTACCTCGCAGTAAAAAGTGGCTTATCAGCTCCTCTTGTTCTCGGAGGAACCCCTTCTCCACTTCCTTAGACATCTCTATCAGCTGTTCTTCCGAAACGCCCTGCTTAAGCCTAAAGACAGCGAACTCCATACCGCCAAAGCGCTCAAGATTTCCATTTAATATCATCACTACAGCCTCTTGTTGGTTCTGTGAGTGGGGATGATATTGATGGGCCACTGACAGCATTGTGTCAGTTAGCTTGCTCTTGCAGGGCAATATAGTTTTGCAGCGAGACATCAACAGGTAATGCCCCGCCACTGCTCGACGTTACCAGTTTTACGATGCGATCTACCCTGAAGTCCCGATAGTTACCACGTAACCCGCACCAACAGCCTACTGTCCATTTGGCTCCCCAATAGAACAGCCCCAGCGGAAAGACGGTTCGCTGGGTGACCTCTCCCTGTTCTGATACGTAACCTAGGTCCAGCCAGTGTTTCGACTCTATTGCCGAGTGCAATCTGTCCCAAACTTCATATACGCCTGTACCGCGACTTGAGGCCGGTATCCTTATTGCCCTGTGGTCAGGATTGGACGTGGCAATGCTGCGGGGTAGTGCCGCTTCTATTTTGGAAAGCAAAGCATGGGCAGAGTCCGATAAGCGCTGCCCGGTTAATGCAGCGATAAAGTTGACCCCGGCAACCAAGGCTTCCAGTTCGCCGGGTGACAATTGCAGCGGTGGTAACTCATAGCCTTCCGACAGGCGGTACCCCACTCCCGGCTCTCCATAAATGGGGATCCCAGCCACAGATAAGTCATCGACGTAGCGATAAATGGTTCGCTCAGAAACCGACATCTTTTCAGCCAATGTCTTGGCCGATATGGGCTGATGTGCCCGAAGAATATTGGTCAGTTGAAACAGCCTATCCGATTTTCTCATGCATTGGACCTTGGCTGATGGTGAGCCTGAGATTGCAGCTAAACAAGAAAAGGGCTTGGGATTTATTGGCCGAGCAGCAAGCCGTAGTGCCAATCATCGTGCCAGCGGCCATTGAGCAAAAAGTGCTCCTTCAGTACCCCTTCCCGCTCAAAGCCGCACTTTTCCAAAAGCCCTGCCGAGGGCGTATTGCCGGAGGTTACCACCGCCGCCAGCTTGTGAAAGCCAAGGTCCCTGGCCAGGGCGATAATGGCCAGGGTCGCCTCCTTGGCGTAGCCCTGGCCCTGGAAGGCCGGGGCAAACAAAAAGCCCAGCTCGGCCTGGCGGTGAGCCCAGTTGCAGCGAAAGCCGTGCAGGCCTATGGGGCTGTTGCTGGCCTTTTCCCGCACCACCAGGCTCAGCCATTGGGGAGCGGTCTTATCCCAGGGCAGGCAGGCCTGCTGGAATTTGTCTTCGATCATCGCCTCTGTCCTGTTGTTGGCTACAAAGGCCATGACGCTGGGGTCCGATTGCAGGGCAAAGAAAAAATCCCGGTCCAAAGGGCCGGTGGGACTGAGGGTCAGGCGTGGGGTTTCAAGCAGCATGGGTCTGAGAGCAAAGTCCATTTTGCCCACCATGCCGGAAAATCAAAAACCCGGCAATAGCCGGGTTTTGCTTGCTTTAAAGCCAGCCTTTTCGCTTGAAGAAAAGGTAGGTTCCGGCGGCAGAGGCAAACATCAGCCCTATGGCCAGGGGGTAGCCAAAGCGCCAGTGCAGCTCGGGCATGATGTCAAAGTTCATGCCGTAGGCCGAGGCGATCACCGTGGGCGGCAGGAACACCACCGCCGCTACCGAGAAGATCTTGATGATCTTGTTCTGTTTGAGGCTGGTAAAGCCCATGGCCGCGTCCAGCAGGAAGTTGATCTTGTCGAACAAAAACTGGGTATGGGGCAGCAAGGACTCGATATCCGCCAGCATATCTTTGACTTCCTTGCGGTTGTCTTCAGACAGTCGGCCCCGCTGGTTGCGGGTCATAAAGCGCAGGGAACGCTGGGTATCCAGCAGGCTCAGGCGGATCTTGCCGTTGATGTCTTCCTGCAGGGTGATGTTCTTTAAGATCTCGTCCAGTTCTTCCGCTTCGAAGACCTCTTGGCCCGTCGATTCCAGCACGGTGTAGACGTCTTCGAGGAGGTCAGAAAGGTATTCCACCTTGAGGATCAGCATCTCCACCAGCAAGGTGGCCGGATCCCGGGCTTCCATCTTGTCCTGGCGCAAGTAGGCCCGAAACAGCCGCATCAACCCCAGGTCTTCTTCACGCAGGGTAATGAGCAGGTTGTCACGCAGGGTAAAAGAGACGTTGACGCCGCGCAGCTCCTTGCCCACCCGGTGCGGGAACAGGGAGGTGATATGCAGGCCGTCCTTGTCGGAGTAGAAACGGGCCGAGGCCTCGATTTCGTTGATGTCGTCCTCTTCCGGCACTTCTTCCTGGAAGTAGGTGGACATCCACTGGCGCTCTTCGTCAGTGGGCTTGAAGACGTCCAGCCACAGGGTGTTGGCGGGCAGGCGGTCCTCAGTGGAGAGTTCTTTGACGTCCAGTAACTGGCCGTTGCGCACGTAGGCATTGATCATAGGCGCTTCCTGGCGAGGTAAATTGCTCGCTTATTCTATGCCAAGGTACTTATGTAACTGAACCGACAAGCGCCAATTCCTTTCAATACAGGTCTTTATGCAAAGCTCTGTGGCCCTTTTCCCCTGGCTGACCGGTTGCAGATACACCGGCTTTTCGCCGCAGCGGGCCAGCAGGGCGTCCAGCTCTTCGATATCCCGTTCCCGGGCCACAGGGTGCTTGATGTCGTCGGCCCGCTCAAGGGCGGAGTCGAGGATGGCGTAGCCTCCTTTCATACCTACCTTGGGCGACAGGGTGATGACAGTCTCTTTAGGTACTTTTATCTCGAAGGTGCCGGAGGTCTCGATTTGGGTGCTATAACCGGCGCCGTGCAGGGCCTCACAGAGGGGCACCAGGTCGAACATGCAGGGCTCGCCGCCGGTAATGACCACCAGTTTGGCGTTAAAGCCGCGCTCGGCAAAGGTGGCCAGCATGGCCTCGGGCGTCGCCCAGGCCCAGCAGCTGGAGGCGGCGGTTTTCACCAGTATGTCCCCCAGGGGGCGCTCGTCCTGGGGTTGTTGTTCCCAGGTATGTTTGGTGTCGCACCAGCTGCAGCCCACCGGGCAACCTTGCAGGCGAACAAAGATGGCCGGCAAGCCGGTAAAACGGCCTTCACCCTGCAAGGTTTCGAAAATTTCGTTGACCGGATAGCGCATCTTTGGTGCCTCAAGGTTGAGAGGGGGCGGATGCTACCATAAAATGCTGACCCCAACCGAGGCGAGGCGTCATGAGCAAAGTTGTAGTCATCTATTCCGGCGGCATGGATTCATTCACCTTGCTGCACAAGGCCATCAAAGACGGGCATGAAGTTCATGCACTGTCGTTCAATTATGGCCAGCGCCATGTCAAAGAGCTGCAGGTGGCCGCCAAGGTGACTGCGGAACTGGGCATCGCCCACGAGGTGGTGGACATCAGCGCTATCCAGAGCCTGATCGCCAATTCCGCCCTGACCTCGGACATCGCCATGCCCGAAGGCCATTACCAGGAAAACAACATGAAGCAGACGGTGGTGCCCAACCGCAACATGATCCTGTTGTCCCTGGCCATCGGCAAGGCGGTGAGCATAGGCGCCGACAAGGTCTACTACGGTGCCCATGGCGGTGACCACGCCATCTACCCCGATTGCCGCCCCGAGTTCGTCAAGGCCATGAACGCCGTATCGCAAGTGGCCAACTACGAACCGGTGAGCATCGAAAGCCCCTACCTGATGGCCACCAAGGGTGAGATCCTCACCGACGGCCTGAAGATGGGGCTGAGCTACGAGCAAACCTGGACCTGCTACCAGGGCGGCGAGGCGGCCTGCGGCCGCTGTGGCGCCTGCCAGGAAAGGCTGGAAGCCTTCCGTGAGAACCAACTGGAAGATCCCCTGCCTTACCTGACCCGTGAGATTTTATGAAACAGACGCTCTACAAAGACTTTTCCTTCGACTCCGCCCACCGCCTGCCCCATGTGCCGGCCGGCCACAAGTGCGGCAACCTCCACGGCCACACCTTCGGGGTGCGGGTGGAAGTGACCGGCGAGGTGGACCCCTACACCGGCTGGGTGATGGACTTTGCCGACATGAAAGCGGTGGTCAAACCGCTGATTGACCAGCTGGATCATTGCTATCTGAATGACATTGCAGGCCTGGAAAACCCCACCTCGGAAGTGCTGGCCAAATGGATCTGGGACCAACTGGCCCCCAAGTTGCCGCTGCTGTCGGCGGTGTGGGTGCGGGAAACCTGCACCTCAGGTTGCCTTTACCAAGGCGATTAAAAAAGGCCGCAGCAGCGGCCTTTTTCATTACTGGGCTCAGCCCTGGCTCAGAGCCAGCAACTGTACCGCCAAGTAGCACGACAACAGGGTGCCAAAAAGCCCCAGGGGCAGCACCAGGTACCATTTGTCCCCCTGGCCGCTGCTGGGGGCGGCGCCGTCATCCAACAGGTCGCGGCGCAGGGTAAAGGGCACCAGGCCAAGGCCGATGAGCCCCAAGATCATCACCAGGGCCCATTGCACCGGCGCCTGTACCGCAAAACCAAAGCGCAGGGCCATCAGCACCAGCACCAGATAGGACTGGCAGGCAAGGGCGGTAAAGCGCCCGCCAAGGGCCCGGCTGAAACTGCGCACCACCAGGGCCAGCAGCACCCCGGACAGGGGGATCATGATGCCGGCCAGGGCAGGTTTAAAATAATAAAGCACGCCCCACAGCAGGCAGATGGGCCCACTCCACAACGACACCCCCAACACAGCCTTTAATCCCTGCTGGCGGACCAATGCCGGCATAGGTTTATTCTTGTACTGCACCCAATCCATAGCTCCCCCTAATTGACATTGAAACAGTCCAGGCTGGCCAGCAGGATCACGCCGCCAAAGCTGGACAAGCCGCCCCCGATAAGGCCCAGGGGTAACACCAGAAACCAGCGGTTTTGCAGGGCCCGCCCCAGGGGGGAACGATCCAGTACCAGCAAGGACAGCAGCGCCTTGCTACCGTCATGGCGCATCCGCGCCCGAAACAGGGCCCAGGCCCCCACCAGGCCGGTCACCACCAGGGTGGCCACCACCAGCAGGTGGCCGGGGGTCTTGATGGCAAAACCAAACATCAGGGAAGTGAGCAGCAAGACGCCGTAGGACAACAGGCTCAGCAGCACAAAGACACTGCTGGCACCCCGGCCGTGATAACGCACCACCAGGGCGATCAGCACCCCAGACAGGGGCAGCATGATGCCGGCCAGGGTGGGGGCCAGATGGTAGATGAGCCCCCAGCAGAAGATGATGGGGCAACTCCATAACGACACCCCCAATACCGCCAGCAGGCCGCATTGGCGGCCCAGGACGCAGGGGACTGAGCTTGGCTGGGTCATGCCTTGGTCCTCGATCAACAGGCGAACTGCTGCCCGATAACTCCAACAAACGACAAGGCCCCTGCCGGACTTGAGCAAAGACACACAATTTCTGAAGGCTTTTGCCTAGAGCGGGGACGGCTCACAAAAAAGCCCGCCGAAGCGGGCTTTCTCAGCTGGGCAACACCGGATTGGCGGCTCCCTCCCCCACCACAGTGTGCCAGGGCATAACCCGCCAATGGGCCACCAGACCATGGCGCACATAGGGGTCGAGGCGGGCGAAGTTGGCAGGTACTTCGGGGCTGTCGCAAGCAAACAGCAGCATGGCCCGCTCTACCGGCTCACCCATGGCGCCCCCCAGCAGCAGTTCGCCGGTTTCGGCCCACTGCCAGGCCAGGGCCAGGTGCTCGGCCCGGTATTGACCGCGCTTTTCCAGATAGTCGGCGGTGGTTTCGTAGATCAGCACATAATGCATGGGAGCTCCTCAGCCTTTGGCTTTGTCGATAAGGGCCTGGTGCTCGGGGCTCAAGGGCATGGCTTTAAAAGGGCTGACATTGGCACCCCCGGTATTGCCCTTGGGCACCCAGCCCAAGGCGGTCTTGGTAGCCGCCCCCAGCACCCGCAGCAACTGGCCGGCCAGCTCGGCGCCGTCTTTCTGGCGCCAGGCCCAGACCAACATCAGTAAATGGACCCTCATGTGCCACCAGGTAGACCCCTGCCCCAGCACATGGGCATTTTCCAGGTGCTTAAAAGCCACCTCGGCCGAATGGGCCTGTTGCGCCAGGGCCAATTCGGCCTTGACGGCCGGGGCTATGTTGCGGGCAAAACGACTGAACATAAGCTCTCCTTTCGGCGACGGTCCGCTTTCCCTATCATAGGGCCAACTGCACACGGATAAAGCAAAACAGCCTATGGCCATCAGTACCCCTGTTCTTTTCCTGCCCGGCACCCAATGTGACGAGCGGCTCTGGCTGCCCCTGTGGCGGCTGCTGGACTTAGAAGACCGCCGCTACGTGCCCCTGCAATGGGCCGAGACCTTGGAACAGATGCTGTCCTTGGCCGACTACGGCGCCGAAGGGGACAGGGTGCACCTGGTGGGCTTTTCCATGGGGGGCTTTATTGCCAGCCGCTTTGCCTTGGATAACCCCCAGCAGGTGGCATCCCTGACCCTTATCGGTTTCGATGGCGCCGGCCTCAGCCAGCAAGAACAGGCCCTTCGCCAACAACTGGTCACCCAACTGGACAAGGGCCGCTTCAAGCCCATGACCGAGGCCCGCCTGGACCAGATGGTGGGCCAGGGCCCCAACGGCCAAGGGGCGCGGGAGACGGTCAGGGAAATGGAACAGGATCTGGGGGGCAGCGTGCTCAAATACCACCTGCTGGCCGCCTCGGCCAGGCCCGATCTGCGCCCGGCCCTGGCCAAGGCGTCGTTCCCGGTCAATATCATTGCCGCCAAGGACGACCAACTGGCGCCCCTGGCCAAGCTCGAGGCCATGCACCAGGCCCTGGCCAAGAGCCGGTTGCTGGTCCTTGAGAACAGTGGCCATATGCTGCCCCTGGAGCAGCCAGAGGCGCTAGCCGAGCTGCTGACCCAAGTTTGGGCCTAAAGTCTCAGGCCCAAAAGCCCCACACCCGCTCTATCACCCAAAAGGCGGCCAGGCCGCCTATGCCATAAGCCGGTAGCGCCCTGGCCCAGGGCGGCATAACTACCGGCCTTAACAACCAGCCAAGGCCCCACAGCAGCGCCACAAAACCCAGTTGGCCCAGTTCCACCCCCAGGTTGAAGGTCAGCAGCGCCGTAACCAGGGCTTCGGCCGGCAAGCCAATCTCCCCCAGAGCCGCCGCAAAACCCAGGCCATGGAGCAGGCCAAAGGCAAAGGCCACCAGCCAGGGCATCTGGGCGGTGAGGCTGGGTTGCCCCTGCTGGCTACGCCTGACCTCCAGGGCCACAAAGAGGATACTCAGGGCAATGCAGGCCTCCATGGGCGGCAGCCAAACTTGCACCCAACCCAAGGCCGCCAGGGCCAGGGTCAGGCTGTGGGCCAGGGTAAAGGCGCTGATGGTCAGCACCAGGCGCCGCCCGCCCTTGACCAGCAGTACCAAGGCCAGCACGAACAGCAGGTGGTCCGCCCCCATCAGGATATGCTCCACCCCCAGCCCAAGATAAGTGAGGGCCGTTTGCAGCTGGGAAGGGGCCCCGGCCAGGGTCAGGCTGGTTTCATGGGGCCCTAGGCGGTAACTGCGCTCGGCGCCGCCAAGGTCCTTGACCCTGACCAGCAACTGGCCGCCTTGCTGGCGCCTGGTCAGCACCAAAGGCCCCTGGACTTCGAGCTGCCAGCGCTGTACCAAGGCGCCGCCACCAGCCTGCCCCGGCAAGGGCATAAGCCTGGCCTGGTCACCAAAATCCGGCAGCAAGGTCCCCTGCCCGGCCTGGCTTTTCAGGGCCACCCGGTATTGCCCGGGCTCGATGGCCTCAAGATCCAGGTAACTCAGGCGCAGGCCGTCGGCCCACAGGGGCGGCGTAAACAGCAGTAGCAACCAAAGCCACTTCATTGCTGCTGCTCCCGGTATTGAGCCAGCAGCAGGGCTTGCCGGGCCTGGCGCTGCTCGCCCTGCCAGTCAGCCAGCAACTGACTGCGAAGCTCGCCAAGGGCCGGCAAGTAGCCGTCTTGGCGGGCCAGCAGCTGCACCCGCCCCCCATCCGGCAATGGCTGCCACTGGCCGGGGGCCAGGGTGTTGAGTTGTTCCAGCCAAGCTTGGCCAAAGCGCCCGGCCACCAAGGTGGCCGACCACTCCTCGGGCTGGCCTTGGCCGGCTCCCTTGGGCCAATAACTGAGTCGGTAGCGGGCCGGTTGCTGGTAACGGCCCTGGTTGCGGTCCAAGAAGTCCGCCAGCTCTTGGTCGCTGGGCAGGGCATCGTCTAGGAACTGCATTTTTTGCCAAAGCCTGGCCCGGATCACCGGGTCGTCCCTATCCAGGCCAAGGGCCTGGGCCCGGCGCACCGCGATTTCCTCCAGCAGGTATTGGTCCACCAGATCCTGCAATTCGGCGCTGCTGGGAGGCCTGGCCCAAAGCCGCTGGAATTGGGCGCTAAGGGCGGCCCTGTCCACCGCTATGCTGGCCTGGCCTTGCACCAGCCAGCCGTAGAGGGTGAACAGGCCGGCGCCGATCAGTAGGAAGTGCAGCAGGGGGGATTTGAGCACGTTGGCCATGGCGACAGTCCTTGTCTTGGGAACGCAGCTAAGTCTAGCTGGGCGCTGAGCCCAAGGGGCATTTCGTGATAGCATGCGGCCGGGTTTGCGCCCCTGACCCGACGGCCCCTTGGGGCAACACTGTTAGCACCTTGACCGCCTTATTGCCTGGCCGTTATCGGCCGGTAACCAGGGCGCCGGCTGCGACCGAAAGGCCAGTTCGGCAGTCGAGATGTCTTCCTGTCGGGGGGTGGTTGGCGTTATAGTGAGAACCATTAGCGTTTAGGCCAAAATTAACCTTATGACACTCGCAGATGTAAAAAAAGGCGTACCGGCCCTGGTCCGGGACGTAGTGGACGCCTACTCCGATGACCCCATTGCCAAGCGCCTGCGGGAGCTGGGTTTTGTACCAGGTGAGCCGGTGCGGGTGGTAGCCCGGGGCCTGCTGGGTGGCAACCCCCTGGTGGTCCAGGTGGGCGGCACCCGCTTTGCACTGCGCCGTAAGGAAGCCGAACGTGTCACTCTGGAGCTGGAGGCCTGATGTCTAGCCTGCGCATGGCCCTGGTGGGCAACCCCAACTGCGGTAAAACCGCCCTGTTCAACCTGCTGACCGGCAACACCCAGAAGGTGGCCAACTACGCCGGGGTTACCGTTGAACGTAAGGAAGGCAGTTACCAGTCTCCCTGCGGCACCCAGTTCCGCATCCTCGACCTGCCCGGCGCCTACAGCCTGGACGCCACCAGCCCCGACGAAGAAGTCACCCGGGACGTGATCCAGGGCAACTACAAGGGCGAGGCCGAACCGGACCTGCTGGTGTGCGTGGCCGACGCCACCAACCTGCGCCTGCACCTGCGTTTCGTACTGGAGATCATGGCTCTTGGCCGGCCCATGGTGCTGGCCCTGAACATGATGGACACCGCCCGCAAACGCGGCATCATCATCGACACCCAGGCCCTGGCCCAAGAGCTGGGCATTCCGGTGGTGGAAACCGTGGCCATCAGCAAGCAGGGCGCCAAGGCCCTGGCCGACAAGCTGGCCGAGAAGGCCTGGACAGTGCCCGCCGCCAGCGCCGAGCAAAACCTCCAGGACCGTCACCTGCGGGTGCGCCAACTGATGGAAAAGGCCGTTACCCTGCCCCAGTACAACAGCACCCTGGATGACCGCATCGACGCCCTGGTGCTGCACCCTGTGCTGGGCATGGCCATCCTGGCCGCCCTGATGTTCTTTATCTTCCAGGCCGTGTTCTCCTGGGCCACGCCACTGATGGACTTTATCGACGGCGGCATGGGTGATCTGGGGGCCTGGGTTACCTCCCCCCTGCCCGAAGACAGTGCCCTCTACAGCCTGATCAACGACGGTATTTTCGCCGGCCTCGGCGGCGTGCTGGTGTTCCTGCCGCAGATCCTGATCCTGTTCCTGTTCATCCTGGTATTGGAAGAATCCGGCTACCTGCCCCGGGCCGCCTACCTGCTGGACCGGCTGATGTTCCGTGCCGGCCTTACCGGCCGCGCCTTTATCCCGCTGTTGTCGAGCTTTGCCTGCGCCATTCCCGGCATCATGGCCACCCGCAGCATCCAGGATCCCCGTGACCGCCTCACCACCATACTGGTGGCGCCGCTGATGACCTGTTCGGCCAGGCTCCCCGTCTACACCCTGCTGATCGCCGCCTTTATCCCCCAACAGACCGTGGCCGGGCTCTTCAACCTGCAAGGCATAGTGCTGTTCTGCCTGTACTTTGCCGGTATCCTCAGCGCCCTGCTGGTGGCCTACGTGATGAAATGGCTGCGCCGCGACAAGAGCGAGCATGCCCTGTTGATGGAGCTGCCGGCCTACCGGGTGCCCCACGCCCGTGACATCGCCCTTGGCCTTTGGCAGCGGGCCAAGATCTTCTTGAAGCGGGTCGGTGGCATCATCTTCGCCCTGACCGTGTTGATCTGGTTCCTGTGCACCTTCCCCGGCGCCCCCGAAGGGGCCACGGCGCCTGCCATCGACTACAGCTTTGCCGGCCAGCTGGGCCACCTGCTGCACTATGTGTTTGCCCCCATCGGCTTTAACTGGCAGATCTGTATCGCCCTGGTGCCCGGCATGGGTGCCCGCGAGGTGGCAGTGTCGGCCCTGGGCACCGTCTATGCCATGTCCGGCACCGAAGACATGGTGGCCAGCCAGTTGGGCACCGTCATTGCCAACACCTGGTCCCTGTCCACGGCCCTGGCATTGCTGGCTTGGTTCGTGTTCGCGCCCCAGTGCATTTCAACCCTGGCGGTGATCCGCCGGGAAACCAACTCCTGGAAGGTGATGGGCCTGGCCACGGCTTACCTCTTCGCCCTGGCCTACCTGGCTGCCTTCGCCACTTACCGTATTGCGGAGGCCCTGGCGTGATCTTCGACCTGGTGCAAGGCCTTATCATCGGTAGCCTGGTGCTGCTGAGCAGCCTGATGGTGCTGCGCCGCATGGCCCCTGCTACCAGCCTCAAGATCCAGGGGCGCCTGGCCGCCAACCTGCTCAAACCGGGGCGCAGCGCCCCGGCCCACTGGCTTGGCAAGCGCCTGTCGGCGCGCCTTGACCAGGCCGGCGGCTGCGGCAGCGACAATGGCTGCGGCGGTTGCAATGGCTGTGGCACCAGCGCCGCTCCCAGCCGGCAGGGCCAGGAGATCTTTCGCACCCGGCTTTAAGGGCATTATCTGGCTTAGCGCGACCTAAACAATGTGGTGCATGGCGCTGCTCGATGGGAACGTTTCTGGCGTTCCAATACGCTGGCTACCGTCAACAACTTCTCCCCTGTTGCTGTGCAAGGCCATATCTGCGCCTTGCCCGCCAACTGGACACCTGGTAAGAACTAAGTTCCGGTATCAAAGCCCAGGTAATTGAAAACCTGAGCATCGTCGCGCACTGGCCCAGACCGACCACGAGCACGAAACAGAGACCCAAAGTGCATGAGAACCCTTTTTCATTATCTGAGTCTTGGTCTGATGATTGCCGCAGGCACCGCGTTTGCCGACGCACCGCGACAAGAGTGTCTCGGACGCATCATTTTTGATGTACCCGAAGAAATGCAATGGGCGACCTATGATGGCCAACGCACTGACCGGATCAGTGATGGACGGGGTGGGCATATATTCACCCCCAGAGTAACGGCTAAAGGGGATGTGGGTAGTTATGACTATGACGGTCTGACTATCCGAGTGAGTGATATCGTTGAACGTGACATCTTCGATGGCGCCGCAAGGTATATCAAAGGTACGGCGCGCCTTTACCAGAAAGAACTACAGAAGAATCTAGAGACGGATAAGAAACTGCTTAGTGAGCTGAGGGTGTTGGATGAAAAAGAAAATACCAACGCGACTAAGGGGGCCGTGGAAAGTTTCGAAAGATCCATAAAGGAACTCGAGCGTCAGCTACCCCTGGCAACAATCCACGAATATGACCTTGGCATTCCCGATGCCTATTTTCTGGGTGGGCATCTCGCCCCTAGCAAGGCTTTGCTCTGGCGCAACAATCGCGTTTACTCCTTCGCCTTTTCCAAGGCCGGCCCCGGCTCTGCCGAGCGTATCAAGGCGCTGATGGCACGCTTTCAGCCGCGTGAGTTGTATGAGGTGCCCAAGGGCCCAGGTTTCTGCTTCCCCTACGGTTTTATCGCCGACGATGGCAACACGGCCTACAGCATCAAGAACAGCCTGCGTTTCACCCAAACGCCCAACGTGATCTTCACCCTGATCAACGCTTCGGCCAACGATCCCTGGCAAACCAAACCCACCCTGGGCACCTACGACACCGACTATCGCCCAGGCTATGACGCCGAGAAATGGCAGAAAACTTCGTTTATCGAGCGCATCCAGCTTGGTAAGCGCCTGGCTGGCCTGGAAGGCTGGCGCCTGGACCCCAAGCAAGACTCCGGTGAACAGGAGCGCGCCTGGTTCGCCTTGGCGCACCGGGGCGGCACCCTCTCTCCCTTGTTGGCCGTGCAGATGACAACCTTTCAGAAAGGCACGGACGACCTAGCCCAGCATACGCCGCCTCCGGAAACGGTGATCCCTCGCTTCAACAAACTCAGTGAAAGCATTCGCGAAGACTTGGCTCGGTAAACAATCCCTGTGTAATGCCGCCTCTAAGGCCTTCTTTTCCACCAGCCCCCTGCCTTCAGCTGCGGCCACAGCAACTCGCCCTCGCCGGCTGGGTAGCGCGGCGATGCGGCTCCTGTTAGACGCGTCCATCACACCTTCGCCACAAAAGGCGAGTACAATGCGCGGGCTTTACAACAGGAGATAACAATAATGCGTCACCTTCTTTGGCTTCTCGCCGCCCTGGTGGTCAGCCCCACCTGGGCCTTCGGATTCAACGGCCACAAGGCCTTCTGCCAGGCCGCTTACGAACTCACCAGCCCCAAAACCCAGCAAGCCCTCGATAAGGTGGTGGCCAGCCAGGGTAAATACGGCTCCTTTGCCGAAAGCTGTACCTGGGCCGACGACATCAAAGGCGATCACCACTGGGATTGGTCCAAACCCCTGCACTACGTCAATATCCCCCGGGGTGCCAGCAAACTTACCGACGCCAACTGCCCGGCCACCGGCTGCGTGCTGTCCGGCATCCGCCACTACCAGGCGCTGCTGACCCAAAACCCCAATGACTGGCAGGCGCTGTTCTTCCTGTCTCACTTCATCGGCGATCTGCACCAGCCGCTGCACGTGTCCTACGCCGACGACCTGGGGGGCAACCGCGCCCTGGGCCAGTTCTTCGGTGAAGAGAAGAACCTGCACGGCATCTGGGACTACGGCATGCTCGGCCATATGGGCGGCGACGACTGGAAAGGCTTCGGCCACAAACTGGCGGGCCTGGCCAACGCCAAGGACGCCGGCGGTACTCCCCTGGCCTGGGGCAACCAGTCCATGGCCATCACCCAGCAGGTTTACCGTTACTACCAGGGCCACAAGACCATGGGCCAAGAGTACGTGGACCACTTCGGCCCTGTGCTGGAGCAGCGCATGGAAGCGGGCGCCGAGCGCCTAGCCAAGGTACTGGACAGCATCTACGACAAATAAGGCAACAAAAAGGAAAGGGTTGGCTCAAGCTTTGTGCCGGCCCGAACGCCTTGTATACAAGAGGGGGCCTCGAGCCCCCTTTTTGTTTTCAAGACCTTAAGAACCTTGCCATGCACAAAAAAAACCTAATGGCCCTGCCCCTTGCGCTGCTGCTTGGCGCCTGCGGCGGCTCCGGCTCAGGCACCGCCGACAGCCCGGCTCGCACCACCTATGCCCTGCAACTGGTGACCTTGCAGGAAGACAGCCTGGCCAACACCCAGGCCGAGCAATGCCAGGTCTACTACCAGACCGGCAACGACACCTATTACTACGCCAGCCGGGTCAATGACCCCAGCGTTGCCCTCTACAATGCCGACGGCACCCAGGCCAAGACCCTCAGCGTTTCCGACACTGGCCTGGTGGTGGTCTACGCCGACGAGATACCCGAGGGAGGCAACCTGGCCATCACCTCCACCGCCCAGAGCCAGGCCTTTACCGAATACAATGTGCTGGCCCTGGACGCCAGCCTGCTGGGCACCTTGACCCTGAGCGTGGCCAGCAGCCAAAAAGACGGTGCCTGCCTGACCGGCAGCTACCAGCAAGAGGGTATCAGCAGCGGCTATGCCACCCTGACCCTGGACGACAGCTTCACCAGCGCCCCGGCCATCTACCGTTTCGACAACGGCCACGACAGCTTCACCAGCGCCAAGAGCGTGGACGTGCCTCTGACCACCTACGGCGACCAGCCGGTACTGGTGACCGCCTACGGCCAATACGATGCCGACAGCGGCCAGGCATCGAACATGGTGGGCTATGCCTTTGTGGCTGCCGACGCCCTCTGTGAGCGCACCGGCTGCGCCGCCAGCCAGGTGCTGGCCCCCTTGAGCCAGCGCCCGGCCATCGCCTTTTATAACCAGGGTGCCACCGACAGCGCCGAGCTGCGCCTGAACGACACCCAGGGCGACTACCACTGGCAGACCCTGACCCCGGCCGACAGCGACTTTTCCTACACCGATGCCCTGGCCGAGGCCAACTGGTATGCCAAGGCCCAGGGCCAATACCAGGGCTGGGCCCTGAGCCGCCAGCAGCACTTGAGCAACCCCGAAGCCGGGGTGGACGTGGATCTGTTGGGGAGTTTGAACCTGACGGACGCCGACCCCAGCCTCAGCGGCGACTGTGGCCAGAACCAGTACGGCTGCGTATTGCTGGAGGGCGCCGACGCCAGTGCTTTTGGCTACCAGCGCACTCTGGTGTCGGCCTACAGCAGCAGCGGCAAGAGCTACCTGTCGCTACAGGTGCTGGGCCAGGCCAAGGACAGCACCCCCCTGCCCCAGGTTCAGTCCGCCGCCGGTGCAGTACTGCTAAGCCGCGACGATCTGCTGGCCGGCAGCGTCACCGTCAGCCTGGTGGCCGCCGACAGCGCCCTGGCCAAGAGCGCCTTCTTGCAGCACCAGCTCGGCAGCAACCTGGCCAGCCAACCCTTCTACTACGGCACAGTGCTAAGCCCCCTGGCCAGCCAGGAAGCCCAGGCCAGTGTCTTGGCCAGCGGCTCCAGCCTGGTAGTCAGCCGCCAATAAAAAAGGCCCCTTACGGGGCCTTTTTTACATCCGGGGCCGGACCATATTGGCCGGCTTTAATATCTCGGCCAGCAGCGCCTCGTCCAAAAGCCCTTCTTCGCGCACCAGCTCCAGCACCCCCTTGCCGGTTACCAGGGCTTCCTTGGCGATGCGGGTAGCGTTGTCGTAGCCGATATGGGGGTTAAGGGCGGTGATAAGGCCGATGGACTGGTTCACCAGCGCCTCGCAGCGCTCCACGTTGGCGCTGATACCAACCACGCAGCGCTCGCGCAGCATGTCCATGGCCCGGCGCAACAGCCGCATGGATTCCAAAATCTTGTAGGCAATCAGCGGCTCCATCACGTTGAGCTGCAGCTGCCCGGCTTCGGCGGCCAGGGTAATGGCCAAATCGTTGCCAATCACCTGGTAGGCCACCTGGTTCACCGCCTCGGGAATGACAGGGTTGACCTTGCCGGGCATGATGCTGGAGCCCGGCTGCTGGGCCGGCAAGTTGATTTCCCCAAAGCCGGTACGGGGGCCGGAAGAGAGCAGGCGAAGATCGTTACAAATCTTGGAGAGTTTGACCGCCAGGCGCTTGGTCATGCCGCTAAACAGCACGAAGGCGCCCATGTCGGAGGTGGCTTCAATCAGGTCCTTGGCCAAACGCATGGGGTGGCCGCAAATGTCTGACAGATGGGCCGTGGCCAGCTTGCCGTAGCGGGGGTCGGCGTTAATGCCGGTACCGATGGCGGTGCCGCCGAGGTTCACTTCCCGCAGCAGATCGTAAAGCCCCTCGATACGCTCTATGTCTTCCCCCAGGGTGGTGGCGAAGGCGCCAAACTCCTGACCCAGGGTCATGGGCACTGCGTCCTGCAATTGGGTGCGGCCCATTTTGATGATGTCCTTGAACTCGCCGGCCTTGGCGCCAAAGGCGTCGCGCAGGGCCGCCAGGCTGTCCACCAGCTCGGCATGGCTCAGTTGCAGGCCCACCCGGATGGCGGTGGGATAGGCATCGTTGGTGGATTGGGACAGGTTGACATCGTTGTTGGGGTGCAGCTGGCCGTATGCGCCTTTGGCATGACCCAAGTGCTCGAGGGCGATATTGGCTATCACCTCGTTGGCGTTCATGTTGGTGGAGGTACCGGCGCCGCCTTGGATCATGTCCACCACGAAATGGTCGTGGAATTCACCGGCGATGATGCGGTCGCAAGCCAGCACTATGGCGTCTTTTTTTGCCGCCGGCAGATGGCCCAGCTCGGCGTTGGCCAGGGCCGCCGCCTTCTTCACCATGGCCAGGCCCAGAATCAGCTTGGGAAAGTGATACAGGGGTACGCCGGTCAGCTGGAAGTTGTCCAAGGCCCGCTGGGTTTGCACCCCGTAATAGGCACCGGCGGGGACATCGAGATAACCGAGAAGATCTTTTTCCTGGCGAAACAGGGGGGCGTCACTGGCGGGGTGGGGAAAGGCGGTCACGGTACGGCTCTGTGGGTGAAAAGTGGCGCTATGGTGAGGCCTTGGCCAGGGCTTTTGCCAATGCTATTGTTTCAATGCTCATGCCGTTTCGGCATAACTCACGGATGTTCCCATGGATATCGACAGCAAGTGGCTCGAAGATCTGCTGGCCTTAGCCAGCTGCCGCAGTTTTTCCCAGGCTGCCGCCCGCCGGCATGTTACCCAGCCCGCCTTCAGCCGCCGTATCCGCGCCCTGGAAGACGCGGTGGGGGCCGCCCTGGTGGACAGGTCAAAAAGCCCGGTGGATCTCACCAGCGAGGGCCAGCTGTTCCTGCTCACCGCCCGCTCTGTGGTAGACCAACTGGCGGACGCCGTGGGGCGGGTAAGGGGCCTGCAACCGGCCAAGGCCCAGGTGCTGGACATTGCCGCCGCCCACTCCCTGGCCAACAGCTTCTTCCCGGACTGGCTGGGTCAGATCAGCACCGACGAGCAGCTGTCCATCCGCCTGACGGCCCTGAACGTGGAAGAGGCGGTGCACCAGCTACGGGAAGGCCATTGCGACCTGATGCTGGTCTATTACGACCCCCTTTCTGCCCTGCAGCTGGACGCCGCCACCTTCCCGTCCCTGCACCTGGCCAGCACCGCCCTGGTGCCGGTCTGCACCCCGGGCGCCGACGGCCAGCCGCGCTGGAACCTGGAAACCGACGAGGCCGTGCCGCTGCTGGCTTACACCCAGGGAGCCTTTTTGGGGCGCACCCTGCGGCTGATGCTGGCTAACGACGGTCTGCGCCTGCGCCTTCGCACCCACTTTGAGACCGCCATGGCCGACGGCCTCAAAGGCATGGCCCTGAGCGGCCTAGGGGTGGCCTGGCTGCCAAGGCTGTGCATCGAACAGGAACTCAAGGACGGCCGCCTGGTAGAGCTGGGGCCGGCGCGTTACCAGGCCCCCTTGGATATTCGCCTCTACCGCTGCAACCTGGTCCATAAGCCGGCCATCAAGGCGCTCTGGCAGCAGCTGGCCGGTTAACCGCCCTTGCCGTTAAGGGCCTGGGTGATAGCGGCCTTGTCGGCGGGGCTGAGGTCCGCCTCGCCAATCAAATCGAGGATCACCTCGAGATCGTCGATATCTTGCGGGGCCAGGGCCTCTGGGGGCAGGGGCGGCTCAAGATCACTCAAGACATCCCCCTGCTTGTCCAAAGCCAATTGCACCCGCTTTAGCTCGATACGGGCCTGGCGCATGGCCTCTTTGGCTATCTTCTGGGCCTCGGCCCTGCTGATCCTGGCCTGCTCCATGGCCTCGGTGCGGTACTTTTCCGCCCATTGGCGCTGCCGTTCGGCCTCCTTGAACTGCTGAGCCAGTTCGGCTTCCAGCTGGCGGGCCTCTTCTTCGCTGCCCAGCTCCTTGATCAGGGCCTGGTGCAGCTCGGCTTCGGTAGCGCCAGAGGCCGTGATGGTCTTGCCGCCGCGCTGGGTGACGATATGAATGCCCTTTTCCTGGACCTTGGGGGCCGGGGTTTCGTTGACCGGGGTTTCGGCCAGGGCCGCTTGGGCCTGGCTGGTGCAGGCGCCTTGCAACAGAACGGGCAGCAACAGGGCGGCGAGGGGTAGAGTGCGCATGGGTCTTCTCCTTATGGTTGGGACCCAAGCAATGAGAAAGCCGTGCCAGGCCATCATTTCATTTAATTTCAATTACTTAATAAAATCCACCTCTGCACAAATGTCCCCATATGGGGACATTGCCCGCAATTGGGGACCCGGCAACTGCCCTTTGCCCAAGGCGCCGGTCCCTAGGCGCTGCCCTGCCCCTCTGTTAGCCTTTTGGAAAATGGAGGTTACATGCGCGTCAAACACAGCCTGTTCGCCCTTTTCGGCGCCCTCTTCCTGCTGCTGGCCGGCACCCAGACCTGGCTGCTAAGAAGCTTGAAGGACGACATCAACGTGGAAGTGGCCAGTATCAGCCACCAGATGGTGGAAGATGCCCTGGAAGGCATAGAGATCCCCGAGCCCCCTACCCCCGACATAGAGGTGCCCGAAGAGCTGGTACGCCTGGCCCCGGACGAAGCGGCCGAGTTGCAGCGCCAAGCCCAGGAGATGCGCCGCCAGGAAATAGAGCGCAGCCGCCAAAAGGTGGCGGCCCAGATAGCCGATGCCAGGCGCGCCGCCAACGAGACCCTGCGCCAGGTTCGCCTCAGCCACCCAAGCCTGCTGGCGCCCTCGGTGGAAGTGGTGCACAGCGCCAACAAGAAGCTCTGGTTGGGCCTGGCCCTTACCTCACTGCTGGCGCTGCTGGGGATCTACCTGCTGGCCAAGGCCTTCTCCCGCCCCCTTGAAACCCTGGCCCAGGGCCTTTCAAGGGTGGCCAAGGGGGAAGCGGGGGTGCAGCTCAAACCCCAGGGCATGCGCGAGCTGCGCACCGCCATGGACGGCTTTAACCGCATGAGCCTGGAGCTGGCCCGCCTGAAAAAGGAAGAGGCGCAAATGCAGGACCAGGCCCACCTGGCCGAACTGGGCGACATAGCCCGTGGCCTGGCCCACAGCCTGCGTAACCCCATCCACACCATAGGTCTGGCCCTGGAAGGGGAACTGGACCAGGCCAGGAAGGCGGCCATCGCCCAAAAACTCAAGCAGATGGACGCCAACATCAAGGCACTGTTGACCCTGTCGGCCCAGGGGGTAAACCGCCAGCAGCCCCTGGTGCTGGCCGAACTGCTGGCCGATGTCAGGCTCAGCCTCGGCGGCCAGTGGCGGCTGACCTTGCCCCAGCATTGCACCCTCAAAGGGGACGAGTCGGAGCTGCGCGCCGTCTTTCACGCCCTGATGAGCAACGCCCTGGAAGCGGCCCCCGGCAAGGAAGCCAGCCTTGATGCACAACTGGTGCCCGGCGCCCTGGTCATCCACATTCGCGACCAGGGCCCGGGCCTTAGCGACCAGGTCAAGGCCAAGCTCTTTACCCCCCACGCCACCCAAAAGGCCGACGGCGCCGGCATGGGCCTGTACATTGCCGAACGCCTGGTGCGGCTGCGTTACGGCGGCACCCTGACCCTGGACAACCACCCTCAAGGGGGCGCCGTTGCCACCCTGACCTTGCCGGAGAACAGCGATGCGCCTGCTGCTGGTTGAAGACGACAAAGACCAGCGCCAGCTGCTGGCCGAACTGCTGACCGACTATGACCTGGTATTGGCCGCCTCGGTGGCCGAGGCCCAGCCCCACCTTGGCAAGGTGGACATGGTGCTTAGCGACTGGAAACTGGGGGACGGGGACGGCCTGATGCTGCTGCGGGCCGCCCAGCGCCTGAGCCAGGGGCCGGCCTTTGTGATGATGACCGCCTACGGCACCATCAGCCACGCCGTGGAGGCCATGCGCCAGGGGGCGGACGACTATCTGTCCAAGCCCTTTAGCCGCCAGGAGCTGGCCCTGACCCTGGAAAAGGTGGGCCGCGCCCAGAAACTGCGCCAGGACAACCAGCGCCTGAGCCAGGCACTGACCGACCAGAACAAGCTCACCGAGATCATCGGCCAGGCCCCGGCCATGCAGCAGCTGCAAAGCCGCCTAGCCCGCATCAGCGACACCGACGCCACAGTGCTTATCGAAGGGGAGTCCGGTACCGGCAAGGAACTGGCGGCCCGGGCCCTGCACCAGTTGTCGCGCCGGGCCCAAAAGCCCTTCGTGGCCATTAACTGCGGCGCCATTCCCGAGGCCCTGGCCGAAAGCGAGCTCTTTGGCAGCGACAAGGGCGCCTTTACCGGTGCCACCCAGGCCAAGGCCGGCAAGTTCGAGGCAGCCAGCAGCGGTACCCTGTTTCTGGATGAAATAGGCGAGCTTCCCCTGGTGCTGCAAAGCAAGCTGCTGCGGGTGCTGCAAGAGGGCAAGGTCACCCGCCTGGGGGAGCACCAGGAGCGCAGCATCGATGTGCGCATCATCGCCGCCACCAACCGCGATCTTAAAGCCGAGGTGCAGGCCGGGCGTTTTCGCGAAGATCTCTACTATCGCCTGAACGTGGTGCCCCTGGTCCTGCCGCCTCTTCGCGAGCGCAAGGACGACATCCCCGCCCTTTGCCGCCATTTTCTGGCCCTCTACGCCCGCCGCCACGGCCTGAGCCAGCCGGAGCTGAGCCCGGCCCTTGTAGGCCGGCTACTGAGCCACCACTGGCCCGGCAATGTGCGGGAGCTGGCCAACCGCATGGAACGGCTGGTGCTGCTGGGGGAAGACATGCCCATTGCCGCCGTAACCCCAGGCAACGGCGATTTTACGGTCAGCCTGCCACCGGGGGGCCTGGACTGGGAGGCCTTTGAACGCCACTGCCTGGACAAGGCCCTGGCCCTTAACGGCGGCAACAAGCGCCAGACCGCCCGGTACCTGAACCTGGGCTACAAGGCCCTGCTCTATCGCCTGGAAAAACATGGGCTTTAAGGAAAATCTCCCCAAGGTCGCTGCAAGGGATTACCTTAAAAGAAAAGCGGACATCACCATGAAGAAAAAAGCCTGGCAGGCAGCAGCCCTGGTACTGATCACCCTGGCCATGCTGGCCCTCTATTACTACGCCAGCACCCTGGGGTTCTAAGGACGATTTACCCATGAAAAAGGCGGCCAAGGCCGCCTTTTTGCTGCCTAGAGGCTTTTTAGCTGCTCGTTCATCTGCGCCACTCGGTCGCGCAGCTGGGCCGCTTCCTCGAACTCCAGGTTCTGGGCATGGACATACATCTGCTTTTCCAGCCTTTCCATCTCGGCCGCCAGAGTCTTGGCGTCCAGGTGGCCAGGAGCAGCGTCTTTGCCTTTGCGGGATTTGCCCTTGGCTTTGCCGTCGCTGTCGCTCTTGTCCCCCAATTGCAGGATATCGGCGATTTTCTTGTTGAGGGCCTTGGGCACTATGCCGTGCTCGGCATTGAAGGCTTCCTGTTTTTCCCGCCGGCGCGCCGTTTCGTCCATGGCCCGCTGCATGGATCCGGTGATTTTATCGGCGTAGAGGATGGCGCGGCCGTTAAGGTTACGGGCGGCCCGGCCTATGGTCTGAATAAGGGAGCGGTCGGAGCGCAGGAAGCCTTCTTTGTCGGCATCGAAAATGGCCACCAGGGACACTTCCGGCATATCCAGGCCTTCGCGCAGCAAGTTAATGCCCACCAGCACGTCAAACTCACCCAGGCGCAGGTCGCGGATGATCTCCACCCGCTCTACCGTGTCCACATCCGAGTGCAGGTAACGGACCCGCACCCCGTGTTCGTTAAGGTACTCGGTGAGGTCCTCGGCCATTTTCTTGGTGAGGGTAGTAATAAGTACCCGTTCGTTGACCGCCACCCGCTTGCCAATTTCCGACAACACGTCGTCCACCTGGGTGCCCACCGGGCGCACTTCTACCACCGGGTCCAAAAGACCGGTGGGCCGCACCACCTGTTCGGCCACCTCGCCACCGGAGCGTTCCAGCTCGTATTTGCCGGGGGTGGCGGACACGTACACTGTCTGGGGGGCGATATCTTCGAATTCGTCGAACTTAAGGGGCCTGTTGTCCAGGGCCGAGGGTAGGCGAAAACCGTACTCCACCAGGGTTTCTTTACGGGAGCGGTCCCCTTTGTACATGGCGCCAATTTGCGACACCGTCACGTGGGACTCGTCGATGATCATCAGGCCGTCCGGCGGCAGGTAGTCCAGCAGGGTCGGCGGCGGCTCGCCGGGGTTGCGGCCGGACAGATAGCGCGAGTAGTTCTCGATGCCCGAGCAATAGCCCAGCTCCACCATCATCTCGATATCGAACTGGGTGCGCTGGGCCAGGCGCTGCTCTTCCACCAGCTTGCTGCTGCTGCGAAGGTCCTCAAGGCGGCCTTTAAGCTCCACCTTGATGCTCTCCACCGCTTCGAGCACCTTTTCCCGAGGCGTCACGTAGTGGGTCTTGGGGTAGATGGTGATGCGGCCAAGGCCGCTTCTGAGTACCTGGCCGGTTAAGGGGTCGAAGGTGCTGATCCGTTCCACTTCGTTGTCAAAGAGCTCGATGCGTACCGCCTCTTCGTCGCTCTCGGCCGGGTGAATGTCAATCACCTCGCCGCGCACCCGGTAGGTGCCACGGCTAAAGGCCACTTCGTTGCGGGTGTATTGAAGCTCGGCCAGCCGGCGCAGCATGGCGCGCTGGTCGATGATGTCGCCTTGGCGGATATGCAGCATCATCGACAGATAGCTTTGGGGGTCCCCAAGGCCGTAGATGGCCGACACCGAGGCCACTATCACCACGTCGCGCCGCTCCATCAATGCCTTGGTGGCGGACAGGCGCATCTGCTCGATATGGTCATTGATGGAGGCGTCCTTCTCGATAAAGGTGTCGGACGCCGGCACATAGGCCTCGGGCTGGTAGTAGTCGTAGTAGGAGACGAAGTACTCCACGGCGTTTTCCGGGAAGAACTCCTTCATCTCGCCATAGAGCTGGGCAGCCAGGGTCTTGTTGGGGGCCATGACGATGGTGGGCCGGCCCAGGGTGGCGATGACGTTGGCCATGGTAAAGGTCTTACCGGAGCCCGTTACCCCCAAAAGCGTTTGGTGAGCCAGGCCCGCTTCCAGGCCGTCTACCAGTTGGGCGATGGCAGTAGGCTGGTCACCGGCCGGTTGGTAGGCCGAATGCAGGATAAAGTCTTTGCTCATGCCGTCTCCTTGGTAAACCAGCGGTAGGCGATGCTGGCGGTCAGCAGGTTGGCCAGTACCACGCCGCCGAAAAAGCCCGGCAGCCCGAACAGCTGGCCACCCAGCCAAGCCAGGGGCACCGCCGCCACGAAAAAGCGCAGGGTCGACAGCATCAACGCCTTGGCCGGCCTGTGGATGGCATTAAAAGACGAATTGGTGAGGATCACCACCCCTTGCAGGCCATAGCCCAGGGGCACGATAAAGATAAAGAGGCGGATAAGCTCGGCCACCTTGGGGTCCTTGCCGAACACCCAGCTTATGGGAAAGGCCAGGGCCAGCAGAACCAGGTACAACAATCCCTGCCAGCCCAGTACAAAGCGCACCACGCCGCTGTAGGCGGCCTGCACCCGTTGCAGCTGCCCTGCCCCCATGTTCTGGCTGACAAAGGGCGGCAAGGTCATGGACAGGGCCAGCACCACCAGGGTGGCCATGGATTCCAACCGGGTGCCCACCCCAAAAGCCGCCACCGCCGCCGGGCCGTAACTGGCCACCATGGCGGTCAGGGCCGCCATGGCCAGGGGGGTCATCATATTGGCACCGGCCGCCGGCAACCCTATCACCAGCAAGGAGCGCCAATGGCGCACCATCTCCCGCCCCGGCAGGCAGAACCGGGCCAGGTCCCGCTTGTAGAGCAGTATCAGCACCCCAACCGAGCCCCCCAGCCAGGCCAGCACCGTGGCCAGGGCCGCCCCCATCAGTTCCAGGCGCGGGAAAGGGCCCCAACCGAAGATCAGCAGCGGATCCATCACCGCATTGATAAGGCCACCCAGCATCATAAAGCGGCTGGGGGTAACGGTGTCGCCGTTGGCCCGCATCACCGCATTGGCGATCATGGGGATGGCCAGCAGCGGGCTGCCCAGGAACCAGATATCCATGTATTGGGCGATCAAGACCTGCTGCTCGTCATTGGCCCCCAAGGCGCGAAAGATGGGGTCATGGAAGGCCCAGCCCAATAGCGCCAGCAGCGCCACCGACAATACCGCCAACCAGACGGCGGCATTGCCCTGTTCCTTGGCTTCCCCCTGGTGCTTGCGGCCAAGGGCGTGGCCTATTACCGCCGAGGTGCCGATGCCCAGGCCTATGGTGAGGCTGATCAAGGTAAAGCTGACCGGGAAGGTGAAGCTGATGGCGGCCAAGGGGTGGGTACCCAGGCGGCTGACAAAAAGGGTATCGACCAGGTTGAAGGTCATCATGGTCGCCATGCCCCAGAGCAGGGAGATGGTCATCTGCCGCAGGGTGACCTTGATGTCGCCATCCAGCAAATTATGGGGAGCGCGGGCCATGGATCAGAACTCGTCAGGAAAGCTGAAAGCGGCAAGTTTACGCCCCTTGACCACAAACGACCATGATTTAGCTGTTTTTCAAAAATTCCCCTTGCCAGCCAGGGGCCGAGTCGTTAAATTACGCGGCCCTCACCGGCTTAACTGCCGTCCCTGATCACCGTCTCCCAGACGGTAATTCACAACAGTTCCCTGACTTTACAGTTCTGTCACAAATATGATAATCCGCTGATGTAGGAAAATTTCTTACGCCACAACTCTTTGTTTTTATTATATTTTAACCCTAGTGGTTAACTGTGCTCCTTTTTCACGAATTCCAAGGAAAGCCACGCCAAACGGGCCTCTTGTGACTTTCCCCACAGACTTATCCACAGAAAAAGTGGATAACTGCGACCAGCCCTTGTCTGGCCGGAGATCCGGCCTTGTGGATGGACAGGAACTGTCATAGTGGCGAAAGAAAAGCCCAACCTGCCGTTTTGTGCTGCCCTCGGTGCCTTTTCATCTTCGCCTCTTTTCCGGTTCCCCCTTGGGCTTCTGACACTTAGCAAAAGGCATTGGTGAAAAAGCCGGCAGGGCGGGGGCTAAAACCGGGGTTATTGGCCAAGGACCAACCAGAATGTCCAAAAGGCAAGCAGTCAGTGCTTGCAGGTGGTTTTGGGTGTTGACAGTCCCGGGGGGCGTGGATAAGATTCGCCACCGTTGCTCCCCCGTAGTTCAGTCGGTAGAGCGGCGGACTGTTAATCCGTATGTCACTGGTTCAAGTCCAGTCGGGGGAGCCAGAATTTACTGTCTTAGCAGCCAAGGCTGGTAAGATGGGCCAAAAGCTTGCAAGCAAGCTTGTCACTGGCCTAGGCGGCCCCGTTAAGTTCAATCGGGGCGCCAAAATTCAGTGCTTAGTGGCCAAGGCCGGTAAGCTGCCCTCAGGGCAACACAATTTATTCCCCCGTAGTTCAGTCGGTAGAACGGCGGACTGTTAATCCGTATGTCACTGGTTCAAGTCCAGTCGGGGGAGCCAAACAAGATGAGCTATCAACCTTTGGTTGACTCCCAGTAAAGCCAGCTTTCAGCTGATGTCACTGACCTGGGCGGCCCCGTACAAATCCAGTCGGGGGAGCCAAATCACCGCTCAGGCGGTTCGCGTAAGCGAGACAATTTATTCCCCCGTAGTTCAGTCGGTAGAACGGCGGACTGTTAATCCGTATGTCACTGGTTCAAGTCCAGTCGGGGGAGCCAATACCAAAAGGCCAGCATCAGCTGGCCTTTTTCTTTTTCTGACTTTGATAAGTGAAGTACCAGGCACTGGGCCTGCCTCGCAGGCCATGTCACTGACCTGGGCGGCCCCGTGCAAGTCCAGTGGGGGGAGCCACTACCGAAAGGGATCCGCAAGGGTCCCTTTTCTTTTTTCGTCGTCTAAAAATCTCCGTTGCCATGGTACTGAGTCTGCTTCGCAGACTATGTCACTGGCCTGGGCGGCCCCGTGCAAGTCCAGTGGGGGGAGCCACTACCGAAAGGGATCCGCAAGGGTCCCTTTTCTTTTTTCGTCGTCTAAAAATCTCCGTTGCCATGGTACTGAGTCTGCTTCGCAGACTATGTCACTGGCCTGGGCGGCCCCGTGCAAGTCCAGTGGGGGGAGCCACTACCGAAAGGGATCCGCAAGGGTCCCTTTTCTTTTTTCGTCGTCTAAAAATCTCCGTTGCCATGGTACTGAGTCTGCTTCGCAGACTATGTCACTGGCCTGGGCGGCCCCGTGCAAGTCCAGTGGGGGGAGCCACTACCGAAAGGGATCCGCAAGGGTCCCTTTTCTTTTTTCGTCGTCTAAAAATCTCCGTTGCCATGGTACTGAGTCTGCTTCGCAGACTATGTCACTGG
>NZ_AMRI01000028.1 GCF_000299915.1 Gallaecimonas xiamenensis 3-C-1 | reverse complement strand
GGGCAAAAGCCCGCCACTGGCGGCTGTCGCTCATAGAGCTGTGAAGGTAAATCAGGCCCATCTTGGACTCCTTAATGGCCATTTTTTGTGGTTGTCTGCGACTGCCAATGCTGAATGACGGCTGTCGCCGTTCAGGTTTGCAGATTGTCTTCGTTCAGCTTGGCGCCTAACCTGTGCTCAACATGACATGAGGGAGACACACCCATGAAAGTTTTGGTTGTTGAGGATGATAACCTGCTGCGCCACCACCTGAAGGTGCAACTGTCCGAGCGCGGTTTTGGCGTCCACGCTGCCCCCAACGCCGAGGAAGCCCGCTTCTTCGCCGAAGAATACGAACTGGATGTGGCCATTATTGACCTGGGCCTGCCCGGCATGGACGGCATCACCCTTATCCGTACTTTCCGTGAGGAAGGCAAAACCTTCCCCATCATCATCCTGACTGCCCGTGGCAACTGGCAGGACAAAGTGGAAGGCCTGGACGCCGGTGCCGACGACTACCTGGTCAAACCCTTCCAGATGGAAGAGCTGATCGCCCGTCTCCAAGCCCTGTCCCGGCGCGCCGCCGGTTTTGCCAGCCCCACCATAGAGGCCGAGCCCTTCAAGCTGGACTTGGCCAAGAAGCAGGCATTTAGGGAAGAAGATCCTTTGACCCTCACCGCCTACGAGTACAAACTGCTGGAATTCCTGATGCGCCATCACCAGGAAGTGGTCAGCAAGCAACGCCTGGTCGAGCAGCTGTACGACGACCATATCGAGCGCGACTCCAACGTAGTGGAAGTGCTGATTGGCCGGCTGCGCAAGAAGCTGGATCCGGACAATGCCCTGTCCCCCATCGAGACCATCCGTGGTCAAGGTTACATGTTCCGCCTGCCCTGCCAGTAAGGCAGCCAGGTCATAAGGGGTTAAGCCTCACGTGCGTCCGCTGTCCCTCAAAGGCCGGGTCATGCTGGCCACCACTGTCTCTGTGGTGGCCTTCCTGGCCTTCGTCAGCTTTGCCATCATCAAGTCCTACCAGAGCGCCACCGAAGGCACCATAGAGCGCAATCTGGCCCAGGACGTGAATGAGCTGATCAACCTCCTGGAAGACACCCAGGGCACCGGCTGGTTGCCCAACGAGTTGGTCAATCCCAACTACAACCAGGCCCTGTCCAACAACATTGGCCTGATCTTCGACCAGGAAGGCAAGCTGATCTGGCGCTCCCTGTCCAGCTACCGCTACGAGTTCGACTTCCACCCCATCTTTTACAACCTCAACCGCAAGTTCTATCACCAGCAGATAGAAGGGGACGGTTTCTTCATCTACGAGTTCTCGGTACAGCTGGCCCTGGGCGACACCATCAAGGACTACACCCTGATGACCATGTACCAGGACAAGGACTACCAGCGGGACGCCTCCCAGTTCACCACCATAGTGTTGCTGTGGATGACCGGCGGCCTGTTCCTGATGCTGCTGGTGATCACCTGGACCTTGCGCTGGGGTTTTAAGCCGCTGCGCTTTTTGGCCGGCGAGCTTTCCGAAATGAAAAGCGGTGACCGGGGTCAGCTGTCTCACCACTATCCTACGGAAATTGCGCGCATCACCCGGCCCTTGAACGCACTGTTGCACCGGGAGCGCGAATCCCGCGAGCGCCTCAAGAACACCATGGGCGATCTGGCCCACAGCCTTAAGACTCCTCTGGCCGCCATCCAGGCCTCGGCCCAGAGCCTGGAGAGCCTGCCGGACGTACCCAAAGATCCCCTGGCCGACATCATCGAACAGGCCCAGCGCATGAACACCACCATCACCTACCAGCTCAAAAGAGCGGTAGTGGGTCGCCAGGGCCTGGCCCAGAGCCGGATCGATCCCAAACCCCTGGCCGACAAGCTGTGCCGGGCCCTATCCAAGGTTTACGCCAGCAAGGACGTGGACTGCGAGATGGAGGTGGAGGAAGACTGCTACTTCGACGGGGACGAAGGGGACTTGTTGGAAGTGCTGGGCAACCTCTTGGAAAACGCCTTTCGCCTCTGCGTTTGCCAGGTCAAGCTCAAGGTCGCCCTGCTGGGAGACAAGCAGCGCCCGCACCTGCTATTGCAAGTGGACGACGACGGCCCAGGGGTACCAGAGGACAAGCGCGAGAGCATATTGCAGCGGGGGGTTCGGGCCGATTCCCGTAACCCAGGCCAAGGCATAGGCCTTGCGGTAGTGGCCGATATTGTCGCCTCTTATCATGGACACCTGACAGTAAGCCAGGCCGAGGAACTGGGCGGTGCCCGCTTCCTTATCAGCCTGCCGCTGGGCAACTACTGAGTATTCTGGGCGGACAATGAAACAAGGATTGTTGGAATTTTGGGCCTTTGGCATCAAGCAGGCCCGGGCCTGCCTGTTCGGCGGCTTCCTGCTGGGCATCATGGTGCTGACCCAGTACTGGTACCCCTTCAGTGCCCTGCACCGCTACGACTTCCTACTGCTGGCCGCCCTGGCCTTCCAGGCGGTGCTGCTGCTGTTCAAGCTGGAAAGCCCAAGGGAGGCCATGGTGATACTGGTCTTTCACCTGGTGGCGACCCTGATGGAGCTGTTCAAGACCATGGACGGCATCAACGCCTGGGCCTATCCGGGGGAAGCGGTATTCAAGCTCGGCAATGTGCCGCTTTTTGCCGGCTTTATGTATTCGGCGGTGGGCAGCTATATCGCCAGGGTCTGGCGGCTCTTTGACTTTCGCTTCAGCCACTACCCCAGGCGGCGCTGGACAGTGCTGCTGGCCCTGCTTGCCTACCTCAACTTTTTCGCCCATCACTACCTGGTGGACCTGCGCTGGGGGATATTGGCGGCAGTAGGGGTGCTGTTCTGGCGGGTGGACGTCTACTTCAAGGTGCAAGACAAACACCGGCGCATGCCGCTGCTGGTGGGATGGCTGCTGGTGGCGCTCTTTATCTGGTTTGCCGAGAACATCGCCACCTTCACCAAGGTCTGGCTCTACCCCAACCAGCTCGGCGGCTGGCAAATGGTGTCCCTTGGCAAGTTGGGGGCCTGGTACCTGCTGATGATGCTCAGCTTCGTGCTGGTGTCCCTCATCCACAGGCCCCAGGGCCCCGACTTGCTGCGCCGCCCTATGCTGAGCTGGCTGGTACCGAGCGGGCGTTGAGCACAGGCCGGGCATAAGCGGCCTTAAGCAGCGCCGCCTCGTCGGGGGCCAGCCCCGCCGTCCGCTCTGCCAGCCAGCCGCAATCTCCTTCCCCGGCCGCCGCCAGGTGGGTGGGGAAGAGTTTGAAGTTCTGATGAATTTGCCGGTCTATCTCGCCGGCCAGGGCATCGGGGTCATCCATGCCGGCGCCGCTGATGGGTGTGCCAAAGGCCACGTGAACCCGGCCCTTATGGCCGGTAAAGCCAAGGGCCATGGCGTTGAGATCTTCCATGGGACCTTTTTCATACTGGCCGGTGCTGGCCAGGGTGGCCAGCTCCCGGGCTTTGAGCCGGTCACAGGGGTCTAGCTCGTAGCTGATGGCCACCGGCACTATGTTGAACCTGTCCACCATCTGGGCAAAGCTGCGCTCTTTGCGGTGAGCCAGGTAAAACATCTTAAGCAAGGCCGGTTCGGTCTCATCGTTACCGTCTTTGGCCCGGCCTTCCCGTTGGGCTATCCAAACACTGTGGCCCCCGGCCAGGCTGTGGTCGATGTAGGCCGACAGCTCCCCCATGGCCGCTGCCAGCTCCCTTATCCCCTTGGCGGAACGCTTGACGATAAAGCTCTTGTTGAGCCGCATCAGATCGGTGACGTAGGGCTTTTTCAGCAAGTTGTCGCCGATACCGATGCGGGCTGTGGGCATGGCCGCCTGATGGCAGGCCCAGTTGACCAGGGCCGGGTCCAGGGCGATATCCCTGTGGTTGGAGACAAAAAGATAGGGCTTGGCCGGGTCAAGGGCGTCGAGGCCAGACCAACTGACCCCATCGGTGGTGCGGGACAGAACCTCGGTGAGGATGGCGCCGATTTGCAGCTGAAAGCCAGCCACGTCCTTGACGTTGCCGAGGCGCCGGCGGATCTGTTGGCGCACTAGGGCCCGAGTTACAGGCCCCAGGTAGCGACTTAAGCGGGGAAATTCATGGCGACTGACCAGTTGGATAAAGTCGTCACAGTGGCAAAGCCTAGATAAAACAGCGGGGACTTCCTGGTCCTCGTAAGGGCGGATCCCGGCAAAGGGATCGGCGCTGGTGGGCTGGTCCATGGGGCCAAGCTCTCTCTTTTTTGATAGATGGCCCTATAGTAACGCGACCAGCCCGGCATGCCAGCGCAGACCAGCCAAACTCTGTGCCGGTGATGCCGTCATGGACATCGCGCCACGAATTGATAACCTACTAAAATATCTCGGCATTTACACAAGAAGAGAAAACCATGGAAAGGCAGAGCATAAGAAACCGGTTATGGGGCGCCGCCACAGTGCTGGCCCTGTCCCTATTCGCCTACTGGCAGGAGCCGGGCATGCTGGCCTACAAGGACAATGCCATCGTCAATATACCGGCCCTGTTCGGCTACCTGGTGCTGGTGTCCATGGTGGTGGAAAGGGCTACCGAGATCTTCCTGTCAGCCTGGCGCAGCCAGGAGGCCGACCAACTGGACCGGCAAATCAACGCCCAAAAGCGCCGCCTGGACACCCTAAAGGAAGACGCAGCGGCCCAGCAGCAGGCACTGGCGGAGCTGGACCAAGTGGAGCGGGCCCGCACCCTCTATCGCGCCGGCTCCCGGCAGATCGCCCAGTGGATAGGGCTGGTGATAGGCACCCTGGTGTCTTTGGTGGGGGTAAGGATACTGGCCAACCTGGTGGACGCGGCTCCCCTGCCCTACTGGCAACACCAGCTGTTTGTGGCGGTGGACGTGCTGCTGACCGGCGCCGTGCTGGCCGGCGGTTCTGACGCCGTCAACAAGATCATGAAGGTCTACACCAGCGCCATGGACAACACCGCCGAGAAGATGCGCAGCAGGGACACCGCTCCCAAGCCATAAAAAAAGCGCCCAAGGGCGCTTTTTTTATTGGTCCCAGTAGACCTCTTCCAGGCTGTCTTCCCGCTCCGGCAGGCCCCGGGACAGGCGCGGAGAATGCTGCACCAACACCTCGTAGCTGACCCGGTTGGCATACTTGCTGACCTGGGACAAAGAGGAGTAGGCCAGGAAACGGGCGGCATGTTTGGAGCTGCCGGGCACGTTGAGGCGGTGATAGTCGTTGGCCGCCATGTCGTGCAGCAGCGCCGCCAGGGCACCGTCACCGGCACCGTTGGTGTTCTTGATACGGTCCGGGCCGCCCATATAAGGGGAAATATGGGTATAGACCTTGATGGGCTCGGCGCAGTCATTGCGGCGCATGGGCCTGGAAAACTCAAAGCGGTTGAATTCGGGCAAGGCGCCGGGCAGCAATTGGCGGCTGGTTTCACGCTTTTGCTCTTCGTCGGCAAAGCTGGCCAGGTAGAGGCCAACCGGGCCGGCGGTGCACAGCACCATGTCGGTCCATTCCAGTACCTGCTCACAGGCCAACAAAGGGTCGCCATGGCCGGTCAGGGCCAGGGCTTCATCTTCGTTCATGGCCACCACGGTGACATAGTCGCGGATAAACTGCTGCCACCATTCCTTACGGTCTTCGACGATGAACTTGGTGCCCATGGTCAATACCACCGGCACCCCGGCTTCCTTGGCCCAGGCCACCGCCTGCATGGTGGTGTCTTTCATGGGCTCGTGCTCTTCGCAGCGCACCAGGTAAGCGGAGATCACCAGGGCCGAGCCGGTCTGAATGAGGGTCTTGTCCAGGTGGCTGACATCCAGCAGATCCATCACCCCTTTGTTGATGGCGAAGCTGCGCTCACCGTCCGGGGCAATAAGGGTGATGCACTGGCCGATGGAACCCGGCGCCGGCTGCAGGTAGTTAAGGTCGACCTTAGACGAGGTGTTGCACAGGTAACGGTAGGAGGAGCTGCCGACCCTGATGGTCTCGTTCATCACCCCAAACAGCACGGAGCGGTCGTCGGACAGCACTGAATAGTTGTGCAGGGTGTTGCCTATGGTGCCGCCGGCGAACTCCGAGACGATCAGGTTGTGGGCTGTCAGCTCGGCGTAGATGGCCGCCGCTTTCTCCGGCTCTATCAGCATGGAGTGGCCCTTGGACAGGGCATATTTTTCCAGGAAGCTCTCGGGCACATGGGCTTCGATATCCACCAGCACCTGGTCAATACCGCAGATATGGCTGGCAATGGGCTTGTTGAGAGGAGAGATCTCGCTGAGCAGGGGATCGCGGGATTCAACCGGGAAAAAGTGCTTACTCTTACGCTGGCCGGGGAATTTCATGTGCTTCACTCAAGGACCCATTTGAGGGCGGCGATAGTAGCAGAAGCCGACGACCAACTCACGGCTTACATTTTCAGGAAAACGTTTTACATCAAAAAGAAACCGCCATGCTAGGCACCTACAACAAGGGGCCCCTAAGGGCCCCTTACACAACGGCAGGCAAAGCGCCTTAGAAGCGGTGCACCAGTTGGGCCGACAGCACATGGGCGTCCAACTCGTAATCGGCCTGGTAGCCAGAGCTGTACAGGGCTTGGTCCTGGGCGTTGAACTCGCGCTCATCGACTTTTACGTCATCCATCTTCATGTAGCCGTAGGCCAGATCCAGATGCCAGGCCGGGCTCAATTCCCAACCCAGGCCCAGGGTGAACCACTGGCGGTCTGAGGTGGGGATACGGGCGGTGCGGAACTCGTCGCGAACCGGTGACTGGTCCAGGGCGTAGCCGGCGCGCAGCACCAGATCCGGGTTCAGCTGGTAATTGACCCCAAGGGCGAAGGCCCAGGCGTTCTGCCACTTCTCCGGGATATAGCCGATAAGGCCGGTTTCATTGAGGTTGTTCGGCAGGCTGGTGGATGCCGAGATGCTGGGGGTACTGGCAGTGCTTTCGATACGGATGGACTGGAACTTGCTCCACTCGGTCCAGTTGGCACTGGCCAGGTAGGTCCACTTACCCAACTGATAGGCGCCGCTGAAGGCCACCGACTGAGGGGTTGTCAGGCTCAGGCGGCTGCTTTCGGTCATCTGGCTGTTGACCGCCAGCTGGCCGGTCTGAGTGTTGACCGTAGGCAGCTTGCTGCCGTCAACCACACCGGGGATGGTAGGGGCAACCCAGAGGATGCCGGCATCCACCAGGGCCTGGGGTGCCAGCTCGCCGGTCACCGGGGTGTTGGTGATGGTGGAGTCCCCTTCCAGGCTGTAATGGACCTGGCTGTGCCAGTTCATACCCAATTGCAGGGCGTCACTAGGACGATAGTGCAGGCCAAGGGACAGGCCCAGGCCCCAGTCGTCCCCTTTAACCCGGTAACGGGACTCGCAGAAGGCGTCCTGGTAGACACTGTCGTAAGCGCCGCCGGACAGCTGGGCGTATTGACCGTTCAGGGCGGCGGCCGGCATTTCACAGAGACCGGAGTGGTCCTTGAACTTGGACAACTCCCCTTGGGCAAAATTGACACTCAGTCCCAGTCCCAGAGACCAGGCGTCGTTCACCTTATAGGCCAGGGCCGGTTGCAGGCTGACCACCTGGAAGGAGGTCTTGTCGGCAAAGTAACGGCCGACAAAATCGTCATCGTAGTCGGAGGTGACGCCATAAGGCACCACCAGGGCCAGGCCGGCGTGCCATTGCTCGTTGATGGGCTGGTAATAGTAGAGGTGCGGCACCACAGACAGGGAAGAAAAGTCGTCACTGGCAGGGCCAGCCACAGCCTGGCCATTGGCGTTTTGGCCCCGAGCGTTGGACCAGTCGGCCTGAGCGAAAATGGCGTTGGCGCCGACAATCCATTGGGCCTGGTCCAGCTCGGTCATGGCGGCGGGGTTGGAATAGACCACGGTGGCGTCTTCGGCCAGGGCGGTGCGGCCGGCATAGGCATTGCCCATGGAAGAAGTGGATTGTTCGAAGATCTTGAAACCAGCGGCCTGGCTGCTGGCACTCAACACCGCCAGGGCCAACAAGGAATAACGCAGTGACATGGGGCTATCCGTCTAGAAAAAGTGCATGAATTCTACAAGTTGTTGTTTTGATTGTAAAAAACAGCAATTTTCAGCGTACAGCCGTCCAGCGGACCCTGGTAGCCCTGCACGGTTTTTAGAGTAAAAGCTCTTTAAATCGCCCCTTTATGACAAAAGCCCGGCAACAAGCCGGGCTTACAAGGCGTCGCTCAAGGTTCAGCTTTGGGCCCCAAGGGCCTGGGCAAGCTGTGCAGTTTCTGCGCGATCGGTGTCTTTTTCCAGCCAGCCTTGCAGCTCCCGGCGCAGCAACTGGTAGAGGGCGTCGATATGACCGGGGCTGGCATTGAGGGCGGCGATGTACTCATAGCGCTCGCCGCCAGCCTCCAGGAAGTATCCCCGGTTCTCCACCCCTATCTCTTCGATGGTCTCCAGGCAGTCGGCGGAAAAACCCGGGCAAGCCAGCTGCACCGATTTAACCCCGTCCCTGGCCAGCTGCTTGAGGGTGGCGTCGGTGTAGGGTTTGAGCCACTCGGCCTTGCCGAAACGGGACTGGAAGGTGGTGAGTACCTCATCTTCCCCCAGGCCCAAACGCTCGCGCAGCAGCCTGGAGGTCTTGTGGCACTCGCAAAAGTAGGGGTCCCCCAGCAGCAGGTTGCGCTTGGGAATGCCGTGATAGGACAGCACCAGCTTGTCGGCCCGGCCGTGGGCCTGCCAATGCTGCTCGATGCTCTGGGCCAGGGCCTCGATGTAGGGGCCAAAGTCATGGTAGTGGCTGACAAAACGCAGGTCCGGCAGCCAGCGGCGCCGGCGCAAATCGTCACTGACCTTGTCCAGGGTCGAGGCGCTGGTGCTGGCGCAGTACTGGGGGTAAAGGGGCAGCACCAGCAGCCGGTCCACCCCCTTATCCATCAGCCCCTGTATACCCTCGCTGATGCCGGGGTTGCCGTAACGCATGGCAAAGGCCACTTCCACCTGGTCGCCATGCTCTGCTGCAAAGCGCGCCGCCAGAGCCTTGGCCTGGTCCTGGGTGTGAAACAGCAGCGGCGAGCCCCGTTCGGTCCAGACGCTTTGGTAGGCATGGGCCGATTTTTTGGGGCGGGTGTTAAGAATGATGCCGTTGAGGATAAGCCACCAGATGGGCTTGGGGATCTCCACCACCCTGGGGTCTGACAGGAACTCTTTTAAGTAACGGCGCAGGGCTTTGGGCGTGGGGGCGTCGGGGGTGCCCAGGTTGGTTACCAATACCCCGACTTTGGGGCTTTGACCGTGCTTGAAATGGGGGCTGCCTTTAAAGGCCATGTCGTATCCTCTGCATCGTCTTGGCCGTCGTTATACGGCCATAAGTCGAAGAATGTCATCAGGATACGAAAAAAAGGCCCCTTACCGGGGCCTTTTTTATCAATTGAGCTGTTCGGAAAGCAGCTGGCTGACTTCTTCGACCGGCTTGGTGCCGTCGATTTTCAGGTAACGCACAGCACCCTGTTTGGCTTCGGCCTGGTAGTAACCGATCAGCGGCTCGGTCTGCTCGTGGTAAACGCCCAGGCGCTTGCGCACGGTTTCTTCCTTGTCGTCATCACGGATACTCAAGGCTTCACCGGTCTCGTCGTCCTGGCCTTCCACCTTGGGCGGGTTGTACACCACGTGGTAGACGCGGCCGGAGGCGGCATGAACACGGCGGCCGGACATGCGCTCGACGATCACTTCATCGGCCACGTCAAACTCGATCACTACGTCGATGGCCACACCGGCATCCTTCATGGCGTCAGCCTGAGGAATGGTACGGGGGAAGCCGTCCAGCAGGAAGCCGTTCTTGCAGTCAGCTTGAGCGATACGCTCCTTGACCAGACCGATGATGATCTCATCGGATACCAGCTGGCCAGCGTCCATGACTTTCTTGGCTTCCAGACCCAGGGGGGTACCGGCCGCGATGGCGCCACGGAGCATGTCACCGGTGGAGATCTGCGGGATACCGAACTTTTTCATCAGGAACTGGGCCTGAGTGCCCTTCCCTGCGCCCGGGGCGCCTAGCAGGATAATGCGCATGTATCGCTCTCTTTTTTAATTGATAAAGCTGACGCAGCAAGTTGCGTAAAGGCCATAGGGTACACAGCCGGCGCCATTAAGAAAAGGTTAAGGGCAGCCGAGGCTGCCCTTGATCTCAAAGTCCTTGCAGCATCAACTTGTTAAGGCGTTTTACAAAACCGGACGGATCCTCAAGGCTGCCGCGCTCGGCCAGCAGGGCCTGTTCAAACAGCAGCGCCACCGCGTCTTCGAAGTTCTCGCCCTCGCGGCCGTCCAGGGATTTGACCACAGGATGCTCGGGGTTGAGCTCGAAGATGTATTTCACTTCAGGCGCCGCCTGGCCGACGGAGGCCAGCAGTTTGGCCATCTGGCTGGACATGCCGTGCTCGTCGGTCACCACACAGGCCGGAGAGTCGGTGAGGCGATGGGTAAAGCGCACTTCGCTGACCTTGTCACCGAGGCTGTCTTTGACCTTGGCCAAGACCCCTTCGATAGCCTTCTCGGCTTCCTTTTCCTCGTCGGTGGCTTCGATGTCCAGCTCGCCACGAGTGGCAGAGGCAAAGGGCTTGCCCTTGTACTCGGTAAGGTGGCTCATCATCCAATCGTCGATACGCTCGGACAGCAACAACACCTCGAAGCCTTTCTTGCGCAGCACTTCCAGGTGCGGGCTGAAACGGGCGGCGTTGAAGCTGTCGGCCACCACATAGTAAATCTTGTCCTGGCCTTCGGGCATGCGCTCGAGGTACTCATCCAGGCTCACCAAGTGCTCGGTGTCGTCATGGTGGGTGGAGTTGAAGCGCAGCAGGCCGGCAATGGCTTCGCGGTTGGCAAAGTCTTCGGCCGGGCCTTCTTTGAGCACGGCGCCAAAGTTTTTCCAGAATCCGGCGTAGTCTTCGGGCTTGTCCTTGGCCAGCTTTTCCAGCATCGACAGGATGCGCTTGGAAATGGCGCCTTTCATGGACTGGGTCAGCTTGGAGTCTTGCAAGATCTCCCGGCTGACGTTGAGCGGCAGGTCGGCCGAGTCCACCAAGCCCTTAACAAAGCGCAGGTACTGGGGCAGGAACACCTCGGCGTCGTCCATGATAAACACACGTTTGACGTAGAGCTTGAGGCCGTGCTGGCGCTCGCGCTGGTACAGATCCCAGGGCGCGTTTTTGGGGATGTACAGCAAGGAGGTGTACTCGTGCTTGCCTTCCACCTTGTTGTGGCTCCAGGTCAGCGGCTCGCCAAAATCATGGGAGAGGTGCTGATAGAAGCTGACGTACTCTTCGTCGCTCACCTCACTCTTAGACTTGGTCCACAGGGCCGTGCCCTGGTTGACCGGGGCAAAGCCGCCGTCTTCACCCTCTTCCTTGCCCTCTTTATAGAGCTCCACCGGCACGCCGATGTGGTCAGAATAGGTGTGAATAACCTGCTCGAGCTTGTAGCTTTCCAAGAAGTCCTTGTCGTCGTCTTTGAGGAACAGCACGATGTCGGTGCCACGGCTGGTCTTGTCGCTGGGGCCGGTCTCGAAGGTGCCCTCGCCTTTGGAGCGCCACATCACCCCTTCTTTGGCACCGGCGGCACGGCTGTGCACCTCGACGGTGTCGGCGACGATAAAGGCCGAGTAGAAACCCACGCCGAACTGGCCGATAAGCTGGCTGTCTTTGGCGGCGTCGCCGGACAGGCTCTGGAAGAAGGCCTTGGTGCCGGACTTGGCGATGGTGCCCAGGTGCTCAACGATCTCGCTTTCGGTCATGCCGATGCCGTTGTCGCTGATGGTCAGGGTGCCTTTGTCTTTGTCGGCTTTGATGCGCACCTTGAGATCGCCGTCGCCCTCATAGAGGTCGGCGTTTTCCAGCGCCTTGAAACGCAGCTTGTCGGCGGCGTCGGCGGCGTTGGAAATGAGTTCGCGCAGGAAGATGTCCCTGTTGGAATACAGAGAGTGGATCATCAGTTGCAGCAGTTGCTGGACTTCGGTTTGAAAACCATGGGTTTGGGTGGTCATGGTTCCACATTCCTCTTGTGTGACTCGCTGGGAAGGTAGATGGGGGCAGGGGCAATATTTTCAAGACGCCGAGAATAAAAAACCCCACTGTCGTGGGGTTTTTTCAGCAATCAAACCAGGGGTTGGCGGCCGCTGAAGGAATGGGACAGGGTAGTGCCGTCCACAAATTCCAGCTCGCCCCCCACAGGCACGCCGTGGGCGATACGGCTGACCTTGATATGGTGGCGGCGGGCCATCTGCGCCACGTAATGGGCGGTGGCGTCCCCTTCCACTGTGGGGTTGGTGGCCAGGATCAGCTCGCCCCAGGGCTCGCGCCCCAGCAGCACATCGAGCTTGTCCAGATCCAGCTCCGCCGGGCCTATACCGTCCAGGGGCGACAGGTGCCCCATCAGCACAAAGTAGCGGCCGGCAAAAAGGCCGGTCTGCTCTATGGCCATCACATCCCCTGGGGTTTCCACCACGCACAGCTGGCCGGCTTCCAGGCGCCTGGGGTTGGCGCAGATGCCGCACTTTTCCTCTTCGGTAAAGGTGCGGCAATCTTGGCAATGCTGAATGCCTTCCATGGCGGCCTTGAGCTGGCCGGCCAGTTTCAGGCCCCCTTCCCGGTCACGCTCCAGGAGGTGGAAGGCCATGCGGGTGGCGGATTTCCCCCCCACCCCGGGCAGGCAGCGCAGGGCCTGGATCAGCTCGCGCAGCAGCGGGCTAAATTCCATGGCTTAGAAGGGGAACTGTAGGCCGCCAGGCAGCTTCATGCCGCCGGTCACGGAGCCCATCTTGGCCTTGGATTCCTCTTCGACACGGCGTACGGCGTCGTTGATGGCCGCAGCGATGAGATCTTCGAGCATGTCCTTGTCGTCTTCCATCAGGCTGTCGTCGATTTCAACGCGGCGCACATTGTGGTTACCGAGCATGGTGACCTTGACCAGGCCGGCACCGGCTTCGCCGGTGACTTCCATGTTGGCGATTTCTTCCTGGGCCTTTTGCATCCGCTCCTGCATCTGCTGGGCCTGCTTCATGATGTTGCCCATTCCGCCTTTACCAAACATCGTCTTTCCTCACATGATCGGGCGGACGCTGTCCGCCACCAGTTCTGCATCAAACAGGGTCAGGAAGGCCTTCACCCTGGGATCGTCGGTCAGCGCCTGCTCGGCATAGGCCAGGCAGCGCTGGTGAATTCGGTTGGCGATGGCCAGGGGGTTTTCCCGCCCGGCCGGCGCCTGTTGTATCTGCACCTTTAGTGTCCCTGAGAAGATACCACTGTGGCCAAGGGCCTGCTGCAATTCCCCAAGGTTACGTTCCAAATGGCGCTGGGCCGGGTCCAGCAGCAGTACCCAACCGTCCCCTTGCTGTTCCAGCACCGAGTTCAGGGCCAATTGCCGCACAAAGCCGCCAATATCCAGCGCCTCGCAGCATTCGAACCAGCGGCGATCGTCGGTGCGGGCATCATCCAGGGCCAGCAGCACCCCGGGATAGGGGTCGCTGCGGGGAGCCGGTGCCGGGGCTGGCACTTCCGGCTCTGCCGTTACCGGCGCCGGCTCGGCGGCCTGCTGCTCGGCCCAGGCCTGTTCCATACCCAGGTCGGCAGGCGGCAGGTCATCGTCCAGCCAAGGGGGCTCGTCGTCCCAGCCGGGAGCGGCGGGAGCCTTGACAGGGTTGGGGTCGGCAACCGCGACCTGGGCTTGGGCTTGGGCTTGGGGGGCAGGCTGAAGGGGGGCCCGCCGCTGGGCCTCAGGCTTTTTTGGCGCCTTGTCCTCCTGGTCCTGCTGCTTGGCCTTAAGGGCCTGGCGCGCAGCCAGCAAGGTACTGGTGGGGCTGGCCTGGGGCTTAGGCGCTGCGGGCTGGGCCGCCTCTAGCGTTAAAGGCTCGGGCGCCGCTGGCGGCGCCTCGGTCTGGGGGTTAAAGCCCTGGGCTTCGGCCATGGCCATCAAGTGGGCCTGCTGGGCGTCAAGGTCGGCTTGGCTGGCCACCGGCGGCACCATGGCTGCTGGGGGCGCCTTGGGGGGTGTTGCCACCGGGGCCGGTGCCACGGCGTCCTGGCTTTTGACCTGCGCAGGCCTGACCGGCACGGCGCGGCTTGGGGGCGCCTGGGTGGCCAGGGCCGGAGCCTTGTCGATATCGAAGGCCAGCATCCGCAGCAGGGTCATCTCCAGGGCCATGCGCGGGTCCGGACAGAACGGCAAGTCGCGGCGGCCATGCAGCACCATCTGGTAGAAAAGCTGTAACTGCTGGGGGCTAAGCTGGGTGGCCAGGTGCTCGGCGGCCAGATCCTGGCTGCCCGGCAACTGCTGGGCTATGGCCCCCTGATGCAGCAGCGCCAGCAAGTCGCCCAGCAGCCCCAGATAATCGGGGGACATCATGGCAACCTGCTCGATAGCCGCCAGCAGGGCGGCGCCGTCTCCGGCTACCACGGCTGCCAGCAGGTGCTGGGCATGCTGGGTGTCGAGGGTGCCGAGCATGGATTGGACATTGTCCAACAGCACCTGGCCGTCACCGTGGGCAATGGCCTGATCGCTAAGGCTCAGGGCGTCGCGCATGGAGCCGTTGGCGGCCTTGGCCAATAGCCGCAGGGCCGGTTCTTCAAAACCCAGCTGTTCCTGGCCCAGCACATAGGCCAGGTGATTGCTGATCAGCTCCGGGCTCAGGCTTTTGAGGTTGAACTGCAGGCAGCGGGACAAGATGGTCACCGGCAGCTTTTGCGGATCGGTGGTGGCCAGCAGGAATTTGACGTGCTCCGGCGGCTCTTCCAAGGTCTTTAGCAAGGCATTGAAGGAGTGGCGCGACAACATGTGCACTTCGTCGATGAGGTACACCTTGAAGCGGCCCCGGGTCGGCCGATACTGGACGTTGTCGAGGATCTCGCGGGTGTCTTCGACCTTGGTGCGGGACGCGGCGTCCACCTCAATCAGGTCGACAAAATTGCCCCTTTCGATTTCCAGGCAGGTGGAGCACTGGCCGCAGGGGGTGGGGGTAACCCCGGTCTCGCAGTTCAGGCTCTTGGCGAAGATCCGGGCCAGGGTGGTTTTCCCCACGCCACGGGTGCCGGTAAAGAGATAGGCGTGATGCAGGCGGTTCTGGGCCAGGGCGTTGTTGAGGGCCCGCACCACATGCTCTTGCCCTACCAGGGCCGAGAAATGCTGGGGTCGCCACTTACGGGCCAGTACCTGATATGCCATGAAGTCGTCGTCTTTAGCTGTAATGGCTCAATGCTACCACAGCAAAAGGCCCTGCTGGCAGCGCCCTTTACGGGGCAGCCAGCAGGGCCTTGGTAGCTCAGTGACCGTCGAACTGAACCAGGTCGAAGATCTCCAGGTCCTGCTTCTCCAGGCGCTCGATACCGCCCAGCTCCGGCAGGGACACGATAAAGGCCGCATGCTTGGCTTCACCACCCAGTTCACGCACCAGCTTGGCGGTGGCTTCGATGGTGCCGCCGGTGGCCAGCAGGTCGTCCACCAGCAGTACCTTGTCACCGGGCACTATGGCGTCGGTGTGGATCTCCAGGGTGTCCTGGCCGTATTCCAGCTCATAGGTCTGGGATAGGGTCTGGCGCGGCAGTTTGCCGGGTTTACGCACCGGCACAAAACCGATACCCAGGGCCAAGGCCAGGGGCGCGCCGAAGATAAAGCCACGGGCTTCCGCCCCTACCACCTTGGTGAACCCCTGGCTTTCGAAATGCTCGGCCAGCAGGGTGATGCTTTCCGCAAAGGCCCGAGGGTCCTGCATCAGGCTGGTCACGTCGCGGAACAGGATCCCCGGCTTGGGGTAATCAGGAATGGTTTTGATGGCGGCTTTAATCAGCGCCAGGCTCTCTTGTTTCATGGTCATTTTTCACACAGGTGCCTAAGCCAAAGCGCCAAAGGGTAAGGTCTTTTGGGGCCGCTGGCAATCGGCAGGTTGGTTAAAGCTCGGACGCGTCCTCGATCACCGGCAGGCGATAGAGGTAGATCAACACCGATACCAGTATGGTCACCAGCATGATCTTCAACCAGATCTTGGGTACCAGCAGCAGGGAAATGCTGAAGGTCACCAACATCATGGCCACGGCACGGCGGCGGTAACGGCGGCGCAAGCCCCGCTGGGCTTCCCAGTCACGGACCATCTGCCCAAAATAACGGTTGGAACGTAGCCATTGGTGGCAGCGGGGCGAGCCTTTGGCAAAGCACCAGGCCGCCAGCAGGATAAAGGGGGTGGTGGGCAATACCGGCAGGGCAATGCCAAGGATACCCAAGGCAATAGCCAGCCAGCCGACCAGCAGGAACAGATATCGAAGAGCCATCAGACTACCTTGGGGCCTGGGCCCCACAGCTCACTTAGCCGAAATGCTTGATGAGGGTGAGGATGGCCGGCAGCAACGGCAGGCACAGCACCAACAATATGCCAAGCAGGTGCTTGACGTTGAACGCTTCTTGAAAATGCTGTTCAGCCATGACGTCTCTCCCGGTGTGAGGGAGCAAATTGTACCCAATGGCTTGATGTGGATCAATTTTCGGCCAGCCGCAGCACGCCCCGCTGGGCCAGGGGAGTTAGGCCTGCCAGCAGTCCGGCCAGCAGCTGCTCCTGGGTCATGGCGGGAAATTGCGCCGCCATGGCCTGGGCCAAGGCTGATGGAGTCAGCCCCGGCTGCTGTCCTATCCACTCCAGGGCCTGGGCCAGGGCAGGGTTTAGGGCACTAAAGCCCATGGTGTCGTCCAAGTCCCTGTAGACCAGCAGGAAAACCAGGGCTTGCCCTGGGCTTTGGGGCACAAAGTCGGGGCCAATTTGATGCACGGGCCAATGGTAGGCCGCCAACTGCGAAGCCGCCGAGCGGCGCAGGGGGCTGGCGCCGGTAAGGGCATCAAGCAAGGCCCCCTCCTCTTCCGCCCTGCCCGCTGCCAGCTCCAGCCACTCGTAATGGGCCAGTTCTTTGATAAAGAGCGGGTCACAAGGGCGCGCCCTGAAGGCGGGGCTGTCCAGGTAGTCCAAGAACTCCTGGCTTATCTCCAAAAACAGCGGGCTCTTGCAGTCATGGTCGGCGTAAAAGCGCCGCACCAGGGCCTGCCACTGGGGCTGATCGTAGAGGCTTTTGAGTACCGGAAAGGCCGAGGCCAAAAAGCCCTCGACGTTGTTGAAAAATAACCGGCGGTAGATGGCCAGGCGGCGGCTTTCCATACCGGGGGGCTCAGGGTGGCGCTCCGGGTCACGGATATGGTCCATGAAGGCTTGCTGCTGGGCGATAAAGTCCATCAGGCCACCGCCCTGGCCGCTTGGCGCTGATACTTGTCGATGATGGCCACCTCGCCCACAAGCTCGGCCAGGGGCGGCAAGTTGAAGTCCCTTTCCAACAGGGTCGGGAACACCCCATGGTAGCCATAGGCCTTTTGCAGCAGCGCCCAGACCGGGTCTATGACGTCGGCCCCGTGGGTATCGACAATCAAGTCCGGCGCTTCCTGGTCGTGGCCGGCGATATGGCCATAGGCAATGCGCTGGCTGGGCAGCGCCTGTAAAAAGGCCTCGGCGTCGTAGCCGTGGTTGGTGGCGTTGACGTAGATGTTGTTGACGTCCAGCAGCAGTTGGCAGTCCGCCTCTTCCAGCACCGCCGTTAAAAAGTCGATTTCCGACAACTGCTGGCCTGGGGCGGCGTAGTAGGAGACATTTTCAAGGGCCAGAGGCCGCTCCAAAAAATCCTGAACCTGGCGAACCCGCTGTGCCACGTGCTTGACGGCATCGTCGGTAAAGGGGATGGGCATCAAATCATAGAGGTGGGCATTGCCGCTGCAATAGGACAGGTGCTCGGAATAGACCCGGATCTGGTGCTGGTCCAAGAAGCCTTTGACGGCCGCGATAAAGTCCCAGTCCAAGGGGGCCGGGCCGCCGATGGACAACGACAGGCCATGGCAGACGAAGGGGTGGCGCTCGGTCAGGGCACGCAAGGCCTTACCCAGGTGCCCACCCAATTTCAGCCAGTTCTCCGGGGCCACTTCCATAAAGGCCACCGGGGCCGGCAACAGGGGCCCCAGCTCGCTGAGAAAGTCGCGCCTTAGCCCAAGGCCGGCGCCGCTAACGGCAAAAGTCATCTTGGCTCCAAATAAAAAAGCGGGCACTAGGCCCGCTCAGGCTTGAGGGTTAGTGGGCGCCGCACTTGCCTTCTTCGTGGGCCTTGGTTTTTTCACCACACTTGCCTTCTTTCATCTTGGCTTTTTCTTCGCCGCACTTGCCTTCTTTCATCTTGCCTTCTTCACCACACTTGCCTTCCTTCATCTTGGCTTTTTCTTCGCCGCATTTGCCTTCCTTCATCTTGCCCTTTTCTTCACCGCACTTGCCTTCCTTCATCTTGGCTTCTTCGTGCTTGCCCTCTTTGGCGGCAGCGCCGCCGCATTTGGCTTCACCGCATTTGCCTTCGAAGGTGGACAGTTGATAGCCCTGAGCCAGGTCTTGCATGGCAAAGGGGGAGGCCTGGGCATCGGTAGGCAGACTGGCCATGGACCCTACAACCAGGGCACCCAGGGCGGCGGCGACAGTGTTACGTGCTTTCATGATGATGTTCCTTTTTCAATGAATGGTGGTGACGTGGCCGGCGCTACCGCTGCCGTTCAGGTCTGGTCAAAGCTAAAGACCCGGGTACAGCAATATCCCTTTCAATAAACTGTAGATCCCGTAAACTTGCCAACCGTTTTTTACGCCGAGGCTGGATAATGCGTTTGTTGCTGGCCCCCATGGAAGGGGTTGTCGACCACCTGATGCGCGATCTTTTGACCGCCGAGGGCGGCTTTGATCTGTGCGTTACCGAGTTTTTGCGGGTGGTAGAGCAACTGCATCCGGTGCGCAGCTTCTTCAAGATCTGCCCGGAACTGGCCCATGGCGCCAAAACCCCCAGCGGCGTGCCGGTGCGGATCCAGCTGCTGGGCCAATCCCCCCATTGGCTGGCCGAAAATGCAGTACGTGCAGTGGAGCTGGGCTCCCCCGGGGTCGACCTGAATTTCGGTTGCCCGGCCAAGACGGTGAACCGCAACCGGGGTGGCTCGGTACTGCTAAAAGAACCTGAGGCCCTTTATGCCATCATCAGCGAAGTACGCAAAGCGGTGCCAGCCCACCAGCCGGTGACCGCCAAAATTCGCCTCGGCTACGACGACGCCAGCTTGATGCTGGATAACGCCAGGGCCGTGGCAGCGGCCGGGGCCAACGAGCTGGTCATCCATGCCCGCACCAAGCGCGACGGCTACCGCCCACCGGCCTACTGGGACCAGATAGCCAGGATCAAGGAAGAAGTACAGCTGCCCATCGTCGCCAACGGCGAGATCTGGACCCCGGAGGACGCCCGCCGCTGCCAGCAGCAATCCCACTGCGTAGACCTGATGCTGGGCCGGGGCGCCCTGGCCTGCCCAAGCCTTGCCCACAGCATCAAGACCGGCGCCAAGCGCCGCCCCTGGCAACAGGTCTTGGCCCTGCTCAAGCGCTACTCGCTGTTTGAGATCCAAGGGGATAAAGGCTGCTACTACCCCAACCGTCTCAAGCAATGGCTGCAGTTTTTGCGCCTGCAATACCCCGAAGCCCAAGCCTTGTTCGACCAGGTCAAGACCCTCAAGCACAAGGAAGAGTTGCTCCAGTGCATCTGACCTTGATGCAGGTCAGCAAAGCCAGAGCCAAGGCCCCCTAGACTGAGGCTCTCACCAGTACGGAGACGCCCATGTCAGACTATCGCCGCCGGCTCAGCCAAGAGCAGCAGCAATTGCAGCAGAAAATCCAGGTGCGCCTCATCGAGATGGGGGCCCCTGGCCTGCTGCTCACCGCCCTGGCCGAGCAGGGCCTGGACGGTATCGCCGGCCAGTTAGACCAATTCCCCGACCGCCAGCTCTATGGCCTTTGCCAACGCCTGACCCAGGTGGAGGCAGCCCTGTGCCAGCTGGATTTGGGCCTTTATGGCATTTGTTGTGACTGTGAAGCGGAGATCGAGCTGGACCGCCTGGCCGCCGATCCGGCAGAACAGCGCTGCGCCCGCTGCACCGGCAGCCGCGTTTAAAAAACTTGCCATTTCCCCCAAGGCTGGGCATGCTCAGGTCACTTGACAATTTTCAATCAGCACTGATGACCAATACCGCAGCCCTTTTCTTTTTTTGCTTTTTCGCTTCCAGCAAGGGAGGCGATGGCGCTGCGTGACAGGTTGTCAGCAATGTCAGAAGGCCTCCCCCCAAGGGAGGCCTTTTTCGTTTTGGAGGAACTATGGATCTCAATAGCTTGCGCCAGCAAATCGAATCACTGGACAAGGACCTGCTGGGTTGCCTGGCCAAACGCCGGCAACTGGCCCTGGCCGTGGCTAAAGACAAGGCCCAGCGCCAAGGGGCGGTGCGTGACCAGGGCCGTGAAGCCAGCCTGCTGCTTAGCCTGATGGAAAAGGGCAAGGCCCTGGGCCTGGACCCGGCCTACCTGACCCGCCTTTACCACATCATCATCGAAGACTCGGTGCTGTTGCAGCAGGCCTGGATGCAACAAGGGGATAGTCAGGGGCTCTTGCATATCGCCCACCTGGGCCAGCCCGGTACCTACTCGCACCTTGCCGCCCAGGGCATAGCCAGCCGCCACCAGAGCGCCTTCCAGGGCCTGTCCTGTGAAAGCTTTGCCGACATCGTCAAGGCGGTGGAAGACGGCAAGGCGCCCCTGGGGCTGCTGCCCATAGAGAACACCTCTTCCGGATCCATCAACGACGTCTACGATCTGCTGCGCCACACCCACCTGCATATCGTCGGCGAAACCTACCTCAAGGTGGACCACCACCTGCTGGTCAAACCCGGGCTGGCCCTTGAGGACATTCAAAGCGTCTACGCCCACCCCCAGGCCCTGACCCAATGCTCTCAGTACCTGGCCAAGACCCCGTTCAAGCAGGAAGCCTGCGCCTCGTCGGCCCATGCCATGGCCAAGGTAGCCGACCTGGACGCACCGGTGGCCGCCATTGGTCCGGAAAGCGGCGGCGCCCTTTACGGCCTGGTGGCCATAGACCGCCACCTGGCCAACCAGGAAGAGAACCATACCCGTTTTATCCTGGTCAGCCGTGACGCCCAGACGGTACCGGCCCAGCTGCCGGCCAAGACCAGTCTGATCATGGCCACCCACAATACCCCTGGGGCCCTGGTAGACGCTTTGCTGGTCTTACGCCAGCAAGGCATCAACATGACCAAGCTCGAGTCCAGACCCATGCCCGGCAACCCCTGGGAAGAACTCTTCTATGTGGATCTGGCGGTTAACGACCAGAGCGAGGCCTGGCAAGGGGCCTACCAGGAACTGGCGGCCATCACCCGTTTTGTCAAAGTGCTGGGCTGCTACCCGGACCAAAGAGTTAAACCCACCACAGCTCCCCTGCCCCGCTGACCATAAAAAAGGGGCCGACAAAGTCGGCCCCAAAATGGCGGTCACACCGCCATGCTCTCTAGTCCAGGGAGGACATCAGAAAGACTGTTCGTAACGCAGCTGCAAGGTACGGCCTTGGACGTCGTAAAGGGCGTCGTTAACGTTACGGTAGGCCCCAGACACTTCCACTTCGGGGCTGACATCGAAGAGGTTGGCCACCCCCAGGGTCAGTTTGCCGTTCCAGGCGGTGCTGTATGCGAAGGTCAGGTTGGTGTTCACGTAGTGGTCCTGGGTCAGGTAGTAGCCACCATAGAGGGTGTCGGTCTGCTTGCCGATGTAGTTGAAGGTCAGGCCGGCAGCATAGTCGCCCTGGCTCCATTGCACCCCCAGATTGCCCCGCAGATCCGGATATTCGATTTCGCCGGCATAGTCGATGGCGTCCCCTTCGGCGTCGGCGGCTTTTTCGTATTTATGGATCCAACTGGCGTCCAGGTTGAACTTGAAGTCGCCAAGGCCGGTGGCCATAAGGTAGTTCAAGGACATGTCCAGACCGTCCAACTTGAACTGGGACAAGTTCACATAAGAGGTGGTGATGGAGGCTATCTTGCCGTCGGCACCACGTACCACCCGGCTAGAGCCGCCATTACTGGCTTCTTCACTGAGGATGGTTTCGATGTCCAGGGACTCAATCTTGTTCTTGTAGTCGATGTTCCAGTAGGTGGTTTCCCAAGCGAGATCCTGGGTGATGTTCCAGACGAACCCTGCGGTCACCTGCTCGGACTCCTCCGGCTGCAAGTCCTGGTTACTGGCGTAATAGGTCTTGTGCTGCTGGGAACTGGCGCAGTAGTCATCGCTAACCCCGCTGGTGCAGTAAACCGGATCCAGGGCCGAGTCGAAGCTGATGGAGCTGGAGGCATAGAGTTCGGTCATGGCCGGTGCCCTGAACGCCTTGCCCCAGTTGGCCCGCAGCAACAGGTCGTCAGTGGGGCGCCAGAGGATACCCAGTTTCGGGCTGGTCCCGGAGAAGCTAGACGAGGTGTTGGCACCATCGACGATACCGCTCAAGTCGTACTTGTCGTAGCGGATGGCTGCGTCAATCTCCACCCGGTAAGGCAGCGCCAGTACAAACTCACTGAAGTAGGAATTGCGGTCGCGGGAAGCGTCCACGTCGTCACCGCCGGAACCACCGGAAATAGCCACCAGGGCCGATTCCGGGTCGGACTTTTGCCAAAAATCTAGGGTCTCGAACTCAGTGCCCACCATGGCGTTCAGACTGACATCACCACTGCTGAACAGCTCCGAGCTCAGGGAGCCGTCGAAGATGTCCCTCTTCTGGTCCGCTTCCCAGATACCGGTGTGATTGGCTTCCTGGAAGATGCCGTTCACCCCAGCCAGCCAATCCTCATAGGACTGCTGCTGGACGTTGAACAGATCCAGGCGGCCGTCGTCTATGGCGTCCTGGATGACGCTGTCTTTGATGAGGTTATAGTTGTGGGTGGTTTCGGCCTGATCGTTATGCTGGTAGCCCAGGTTCCAGTCAATACCGTTACCCAGATCCAACGTCCCTTCCAGAGCCCCTACGTATTGAAAGTTGGTCGAGCTGTATTTGGTGTCCCTGTTACCCAGGGTACCGGTACGCAATGACACCAGGGCTTCTTCCCCGTAAAGGGGGTTAAGGGGGTTGTCGGCGGCCATGACGATGTCATTGGTGGACACCGGAGTGGGTGCATAACGGGTCCAAGTGGTGGTCTTGCCGGCGAACACCTGGCCTTTAAAGAGTACGTTGTCGCTAAGCTCGTAGCTGACGTTGGTCAGGGCACTATCCTTGGTCGAGCTGCCGTAGAGCCAGGTCACGTTGGAATAGGCATAGCCGCAGTAACCGCTGCGCTCCACGGTGTTAGGTACCTGAGTGCATAGCTCGCTGGCGTAGTAGCTTTGGCTGCCGTCACGGGACTCGGCCAGAGCCACTGGGCTGTAACTGGAGACGCCATTGTCATAGCCGCTGACGTCGGCATCGGTGACTTCGTTCTGGTCGCTGTGCTGAGCCACAAACACCACTGAGCCTTTGTCCCCCGTTGCACCGGCGGAAAACTCGTACTTCTTCTCAAGGCCCCCTTTGATCTTGGGTGAGGAGACCTGGTAGGCCAGGTTGACACCGTCCACCTGCTTTTTGGTGATGATGTTGACCACACCGGCCACGGCGTCCGAGCCGTAGATAGCCGAGGCGCCGTCCCGGAGGATCTCGATGCGATCGACGATAGCCAGGGGGATGGCGGAAACGTCCTGCTCGGTACCGCCGCTGCCACCCGTGCTTGGCAGGCGCCGGCCGTCCAGCAGCACCAGGGTGGCTCCCAGGCCACGCAGGTCGACGTTGTTGGTGGCCGAGTACCCTGCCCCGTAACCGGACTTGGCCTTCCAGCTACCGAAGCTGTTGGCGGAGACGGTATTGAGCACATCCTCCACCGAGGTTTGGCCGGACATTTGGATATCGGCACTGGTGATGACGGTGACCGGTGAGGTGGTTTCCATATCCACCCGCTTGATGCGAGACCCGGTTACTTCGATACGCTCCAGTTGGTCAGCGCCGGTATCGGCAGCCCAAGCCGGGCTGATAAGATTCAAACCTGAGGTGGCAAAGAGGGCCCATTTAACAGCCTGGGCAGTAGCGGTTTTGGACGTCATGACATTCTCCCTTTTTTGCAATACAGCCGCCGAAAAACGGCGATGTTGCTTTTTGGTTATGAAAAAGCAACCCGATAGTCATTTAAGGGGAATGGCTGGTCAACGGACCCAATCAGGTAAGAAATAAGGGAATGTGAAATTTAAATAGCGGAGCAAATCACCGACAGAAACACCAAAAGTAACGTTTTAGAAGCTTAATAAAACTAAGGCTCAGTGGCGGGGCGATTAGAATTAAGCCAATCTCCATGATTTCTGCATCTTTCCTGACCAATGGAATAAATCGGAAAGCTGCACTACGGCGCGAAAGATTGACACAAAAAAAGGCGGCCAAAGGCCGCCTTTTTAAAAGTCCGGGGACTTAGATACGCCAGCTCAGCTTGGCATATACGTAACGGCCCAGCACATCGTACGCTTCAGGTACGGTGTTGGCGTTGGAGTAGTGAGGCAGGAACTCAGGATCCTGATCGAACAGGTTATCAATACCCAAGGTCACAGTAGCATTGTCACCAAAGTGGTAGCTGCCAGACACGTCGTTGTAGATCACAGCGTCGGTCTCAAAGCTCTGTTGCTCCAAGTCCTTCATGCCGTCGATGTAACGGACGCGCCAGGAAGCATCCCAGCTCTCGCCGCTCAGGGACAGATTGGCGTTGTGCTTCCACTCAGCATAGGCGCCGTTCTCACCACTGATGGTGCCAGCATACTCACGACCGTCTTGCTTGAAGGAGTCGAGGTAGCTGGTATCCCAAGTGATGGCCCAGCCCAGACCCAGCGCGTCAAAGGCATAACGCACGTTCAGGTCAACACCAGTGCTCTTCTGCTCACCAACGTTGGTCAGCGGACGCGTCATGTAATCGATGTCACCGGTCAGCGGGTTACGCTCGATGTTCAAGGCGTCACAAGCAGACTGAACACCGTCATAGCAGTTGCTCAGGTAAAGGTTACCGTCGATACGGGTAATGGCATCGGTCACCTTGATTTCATAGTAATCAACGGTGGCAGAAAGACCATTGACGAAGCTCGGGCTCCACACCGCACCCAGAGTCAGGGTCTCGGCCTGCTCAGGCTTCAGGTCAGTATCGGCAGTCCAGACGTTCTCGATTTGATCGTCAGGCTGAACATAGTTGGGTGCACCACCCAGCTCGCTCTGACAGGTCTGATAGCGAGTGCTGGAGGGGTCGGCTTGGTTGAAATTGGTACAAGGATCGGTCAAGTAGTCAAAGCTACCTACAGCGCCGCCGTACAGTTCAGACACTGTCGGGGCACGGAAAGCAGTAGACTTCACACCGCGCAGCATGATGTCGTCGTTCAGACGCCAGGTCAGGCCCAGCTTCCAGGTAGTGTCGTCACCAAAGGTGGAATAGTCGAAGTAGCGGATGGCCGCTTCCATGGACAGGTCTTTGACCAGGAAGATATCGGACAGCAGCGGGATCGCGAACTCAGTGTACACCTGGGTGGTGTCGTAGCTACCAGAAGTCGGATCTTGCTGGGATTGGGCGCTGTCGCCAGCCACGGTTACAGAGTCGGGCTGGAAGAAGCCTGACTCGCGACGGTACTCAGCACCACCGGCAAAACCTACAAAACCAGCAGGCAGTTCGAACAGGTCACCGGAAATGTTACCGGCAATGACGTTCATTTCGTTACCGCCGGTGGATTGGTCGGTGTAGTTAACGTAGTCCAGTACGTCCTGGCTCAGCTGGCCCTCAGGCACAAACCAGTCACCACAGGGCACACCGTCACCACACAGAGCCGGATCGGTGGTTTCGATCAGCTTGGCGGTGTTTTGCAGGTTGTGAACCTTGCTGACGGCGTCGTTACGGCCCCAGGTGTAGGATACGTCCCAATCCAGGCCGTTATGGATATCCAGGTAGCCCTGAGCACCCAGTACGAAACGAGTGGTGTCAACTGTCTGCTCGTAATCACGGGTACCGGCATCGCTCATACGACGCTTGTAAACCACATCTCGGCCCCAGATGTTGCCCGTGGCGCCGGCCTTGATTGTCAAGCCAGAGACAGGAGAGGGTGCAAGCATCTGCTCAGAAGTACGCTTGGTATGGAAAAACTCGGTAAAAATTTGAGTTTCATCCGTTACTTCGTAGTGGCCACTACCAAAAATTGACATCCGCTCTTGGGGAGTAGAGAGATATTGGTAGGGAACATAGTCATAGTCACTGGTTTGCTTAACCCATTGGCCAGTAGCAGGGTCCAGTTCCATATAATCGTTGTTACCGTCGCCATCCAAATCGATACCGGCATTCACAGCACCGCTGGGGATAATACTGCTGCCGTCACCACAGGCACCAACAGCGTCTTTATCACGGACACATTTCGACCAATCACGATTGCTCTGTTTGGCACGGCCACGATCAACATAGCTTGCGCCAATGACAACGTTACCACGGTCAAAGCTGCCGCCCAGCAGCATGCTGATTTCACCAGTATTGGCGTCGCCTTCGGTGGTGCCGCCGTAGCTCGCATCAAACTGCAAGCCTTCGAAATCTTTCTTGGTGATGATGTTGACCACACCGGCAACGGCGTCAGAACCGTAAACAGCGGAAGCGCCATCTTTCAGCACTTCGATACGCTCGATCATGGCAACAGGGATGGACCCCAGGTCAACGGCAGCATCAGCGCCGGAGCCGGAGTTGACCATACGACGGCCGTTTACCAGCACCAGGGTACGGGCCTCACCCATACCACGCAGGTCAACACGGGATACACCTTCACCACCGTTGTTGGTGGAAGAACCGGTAGGCGCACCGGCGCTGAAGGTGCTCTGTGCAAGTACATCAGCTACAGAGGTGTAGCTGCCACGAGACAGGTCTTTGGCAGAGATGATGGAAACAGGGCTAGCAGTTTCCATATCAGTGCGTTTGATACGCGAGCCTGTTACTTCGATACGCTCCAGATCGCTGCCGTCATCGGCGGCCAGTACAGGAGCAGCTACAGTTACGGAAGCACCAGCAAACAGCGCCCAGCGCACAGCTTTGGAAGTGATTGTTTTTGACATCATGACATCGTTTCCTTTGGCGATATTTTGTTCGCATTAGGATTTGTGGTTTTATTTTTTGGCTTTGCAGCCGCATTGATACTCAAACAGTGCAACTTTAATGTCAATGCAACCTGATGATGCAAAAAGATGTCAAATGATATAAAAATGAAAACAAAAAATTAAGCAATGGATGCCCAACTGACAAACAATATGAAAACCTCGCATTACGCGCCGTTTTTATTGGCTTTTATGAGGCATTAGCAGCGCTCAACACTGCTAGATAGTTCCCAAGGAGCGGCAGTGCCAAGTCAATAAATGTGATCTGCATCACCAAGTAAATTTCAAGGAACAACGTAAAAAACAAATAAAAAACAAAAAGAACACAAAAAGAACAAAGCAATCAAAACTTATATCATTGTCTGCAAATTGGACGCTCAATAAGCCCTCCCTTTACTCAGCAAAAAAAAGCCCGCCAAAGGCGGGCTTTTATAGGGTTGGCTATCAGAAGCGCAGTTCAGCAGAGGCGTAGAACTCGCGGCCAACAGGGTTGTAGTAGCTGCTGTCGAAGAAAGGCCAGCTGTACAAGGTATTGTCCACTTCCGGTTTGGCGTCGAAGAGGTTATTCACGCCTGCCGCAACAGTGACGTTATCGGTCAGATTGTAGGACAGGTTGGTATTCACTTCGGTATGGGCATCAACACGCACGTCGAAAGGAGCGACTTCACCGAAGTAGTCAGAAGCATAGACACCTTTGTGATCAGCTATGTACTTCACCATGGCAGTGATAGCCAGATCATCGGTCGGCATCCACTTGGTGGTGAAGTTGGCACGCCAGCGAGGAATACCGCCTTCATAGAAAGAGCTTTCCACCGGAGAGCTGGCATCCAACTGCTCTTCCCACTTGTCTTGGTAGCTGCCTTCCAGACGGAACTTGAAGGTACCGGCGGCGGCAGTGTCCAGGGTATAACCGATGGCAAGGTCAACACCTTCCAGAGTACGGTTAGACAGGTTGATGGCTTGGGTGTTGATGGTGACCTCGCCGGTAACGGCATCACGGTCAATCATATTGGCGTACTTGTCGTACTTGCTCATCACATAGGAAGCGCTCAAAGCAGTTACGATATTGTCTATCTCGACATGCCACCAGTCGACTGAGATATCGAAGTTGCCGGGGTTGTATACCAGACCCAGGTTCCAGTTTTCACCTTTCTCTTCTTCCAGGTCGGGGTTAGCACCAGCAACCACATTAGCGCTGATTTCGTAGTTGCTATTTTGTGCACAAGCGCTGGGAGTTAGACCATCAGCAGCGCACTGCTGGAAGTCAGTAATGGTGGAATAGGCACGGGTAGGCTCACCGAACAAGCGCTGCATATCAGGAGCCCTGAAGGTCTTGGCCCACAGAGCACGCAGCAGCAGTTCATTGACGGGGCGATATTCCAACGCGACTTGGGGAGAGAAAGCCCCACCAACGTCGGAGGCATCATCATAGTAATCGTAGCGGCCGGCCAGAGTTGCGGTCAGCTTGTCGACCACAGGGATGGACAGCTCTGCATAACCGGCATATTGCTTACGAGAACCTTGGCCAGCAGAACCGCCAGTGGTGAGGATCTCGCCGCGCTGGGAGAACACGTCGGAACGGTCATAGAACCACTCACGGTTCATCTCGACACCGGCTGCGTACTGGACTGTGCCCGCATCCAGTTCAAACAGGTCACCGTTGATACCGAAGGCCCAGCTTACCAGGGTGGACTGGCCTTTCTGAGACGGCTGATAGGACGCCATATCAAGCTGGTCCTGGCTAATCGCGTCAAGCTGCGAGCAGCCGTTGACGCAGGAGTTCAGGTAATCGAAGTAGCCGTTGATGGTGGCGTAACCGCTCTCTTCTTTGTCGATACGTTGGCGCGACAAGCTCCAAGAGGTCTCATAGCCAATATCGTCGGTCAGGTAACCTTGCAGACCAAACACTGCGGAGAAGTTGTCAGTGGTGAAGTCTCCGGCGCGGGGACCAAACTCTGCAGCACGGCGACGATAGTAATAGGTTCCATCGTCCTGACCGGCGAAATCGCCGCCAAAAGCAGTCGCCTTATCATAGGTCTTGGACAGTTCAGGACGCGCCTTGGAAGACAAGGTAACGTCGTTACCGCTGACATTAAAGAGGAAATCATCGCCTACAGCCATGGCTTCGATGCGCTGCTCAACGGTGGCATGGGTGAAGTCCACCCGGCCAAACAGCTGATGATTGTCACTCAGCTCATTGGTGAATTTCACCATCAGAGAAGTGCGCTCTTGGTCGGGCAACAATTGGCGGTCGCCGGCGCGGTTGTATTTACAGACGCCGTTGCTCTCAATAAAGCCCAGCTCGGTACAGCTATCGGAGTTGCTCACCAGGCGATCGTTACCGGTTGCGCTGGTCGCCTTTGTTTCCCAAAGGGATGCACCATATCCGGAGTAACCGCCAGAGGGATGATCCCAAGCCAGGTCGCTACCCAGACTCCAGCGGTCGGACGCCTTCAGGCGGTCACGTTTCTCATGCTCAACAAAAAGCAGCATGCTGGAATTGTCGTCGGAGCTACCGGTTACCAAGCTGATCTTATTGGTGGCACGGCCGCCATGGTCGGTGTCAGAAACATAGGCATTAATAATGGTGTCTTCAACATTCTTCTTCAGGATGATGTTGATGACGCCACCCATGGCATCTGAACCGTAAATGGCAGAAGCACCGGTAGTGAGGATCTCGATACGCTCAATGGCGCCAACAGGGATGTTGGAGGTATCGGTGAAGTTCTGGGTACCGCCGGCAGCAAAGGGGTACTTGGCCACACGCTTACCGTCGATCAGGGTCAGGGTCCGGCCCAAGCCCGCACCACGCAGGTTCACACCTGAAGCTGCTGGGGTAAAACCGAAAGACTCCTGCTGGGTCAGGGAGCCGCCAGAGTTCTGGGTCAAAGAGTCCAGTACATCCTGGGTACTGTTAAAGCCCTGGCTGGCGATATCTTCAGAGGAAATAACCACCAAGGGGGAGGCACTTTCCATATCGGTACGCTTGATACGAGAGCCGGTAACTTCGATGCGTTCCAGGTCGGCGCCATCATCGGCCGCCATTACGGGGGAGGCAACAGCAAAAGACGCTCCAGCAAACAGCGTCCAGCGCACAGCATTAGCAATTCTTGTTTTTGACATCATGACATCGTTTCCTTTGGGGAATGTTCCTTCGTAAAGAGGAATCTTGATTTCAGTCCCTGGCACAGGGGCCACCCGGATGGTTATTCAACAACTGTTTAATGTCAAAGCAACAGGAGACGAGAGGAGCGCCGGAAAGGAAAATCAAATGAAAACAAAGAAAACAGCCTGATAATCAAAAGAAAGGCAACAGTTAACAACAGGAAGAAAGTCGATTAAAAACAATAAGTTAGAGAAGCTATCAAAAGTTCGGGTTATTTGCACAATTAATGCGTCATTGAAAAAAACCCTTATAAATTAAAGAGGTAGATTCGACGCGCTGGTCAAAAATGAGCCTAAAATGTCATTTCTGAATGCATTGGATATTAGGAAGGATAGATAAAGTAGATAGGTACAAAAAAGGCCCCGAAGGGCCTTTTTTTAGAGATTCACGCCCTTACGGGTCGCTTCTTCTCTTACGTAGCCTTCCCAACTGGTGGCCGTCTTCTTGGTGTCATCGTATTTCTTCGCCAGACGGATCTGCTTGATCGCATCCAGATAACTCTTCTTGAAGAAATAAGCTTGCGCTAACGCCAAGTGAGCACGCCCAGGCTGAGACAGGTTACCGGCATTGATGGCCTTGGTCAGCGCTGTGATGGCACTGTCATACTTTTCCTGTTCCAGCAGCAGGTTGCCCTGTTTCAGGAAATGCTTGCCTTCTTTGCCCGCTTCACCTGCACGACCGTAGTAAGCAATAGCCTTGTCCAGCTCCTTGGCGTTGTGCCAGGTGTTGGCCAAAGTTGACAGAGATTGTTCAGTTTCCGGAATAATACCGGCCTTCATGAACTTCTCTTGGATCAATGCAGACTTGTAAGGAACATCCTGGCTGGCGAACAACTGGGCAAGAACCTTGCCTTCGTTTTCTTTGTCCAGGAAGCCCTGCTTGTAGGCCAGATCATAGGTCGCCAACGCCTTGTCGGTGTTATTGACCAGCATGTAGGTCTGGCCCAGCTGCATCCACCACTGCTTATCTTTGGGCTCCAGCTTAACCAGCTCTTCAAGAACCGGCACCATGGGCTTATACATCTTGCGATCAAAATACGCAGCCAGTTTCAGCACATAGGGGTTCTTGTTGGGCTTTTTATAGAGACCAATTGCCTTGTCAGCCAGGGGCACCACTTTGTCCAGCTGTTTCAGCTGATAGTGGGCCTGGGCCATCATGGTGAACACATCGGCACTTTCCTTACCGGAGTAGTCCATCCACTTTTGCAGATAAGTGAGTGACTCACGCCACTTCTCACGCTGCTGCAGCATCTGGCCGACCTGGCGCAGGGCGCTCTCCTGCTCTGATTGGTTCAGCTGCTCGGAATCAGCAGAACGTTTCAGGTATTGCAGGGATTGGTCGTACTTCTCCTGGTAGTAGTAAATAGTGCCGATAAAGCGGTCTACATAAGCCTTGTCATAACCATCACGTGGCGACATGTCCAGCAGGATCTCAAGGGCACCCTTGTAGTCCTCTTTACCAAACAAATCATAGGCTTTGGTGATGGCACGCCCTGCAGACTCAGACAGCGCCTGGGTCTTACGCTTAGGCAGTTGCTTTACCTGAACTGTGTTGTCTTCAGCATGAACAACAGCGGAAGGCAGGGCAGTGCCGGCAAGCGCCAGCACTGCCAGTAAGGAAGAAGCGATCTTTTTCATCTTCATTACTTTTTACCCTCCAGTTTGAAGTCCAGCTGGACTGTCAGACCAGGTTGCTTGATGGGCTTACCATCAATGATCTTCGGCTTGTACTTCCACTTAGCCAGGGCGCGCTTGGCTTCGCGGTCGAATAGACGCTTGGGCTCAGCATCGATTACTTCGATGTCTTCAACACCGCCAACTTCGTTGATGGTGAAGCTCAGTTTTACCCAACCTTCACGGCCATCACGAGCAGCTTCCACAGGATACTTGGGATCCATACGGAAGATAGGTGTTGCTTCGCCATCACCACCCATGCCGGCACCTATGGTCGGCGCACCGATCCCGGGGCCTGAACCTCGGGCTGAGAAATCAAGCTTGGGCAGATTCAGGTTTTGCATCTGCTGAGTCGGCTTGTTCGGCTCGTCGGGCACAGCTTTCAGCGGCTTAGGTGGCTGCTTCGGCGGCGGCGGTTTCTTGGGCAGCTCCCGCGTCTTGTTCTGGGGAGGCGTTTCCTGCTTGTCCATGGCAATGTCGATGACCGGTGTTTCGGCGCCAGCGTCAAAACGCTTGGCGCCACCGGAAATCAGGTAAGCCATGAAGTAGAACAGGGCAAACGTGACAACAATCCCCAGCAATATACTTGCTATGGATCTAGCCATATTAACTCCCAGGATCAGCTGCAACGGAGATCTTATCGATGCCCGCAGCTTTGACTTGGTCCATTACATCAACAACAACGCCGTGTTTGGCGTTCTTATCTGCTTGTATGACCACAGACGCTTCCGGTTGTTCAGCCAGCATACGCTCTACGTTGGCGCGAACCCGTTCTACGTCAACGGCGCGTTTTTCCATGTAAACTTCGCCGTTCTCTTTTACTGCGATAAAGATGTTCGCAGCTTTTTTCTTGGTCGCTGTGGCCGCCGTCGGGCGGTTTACATCAATACCGGACTCTTTGACAAAAGAGGTGGTCACGATGAAGAAGATCAGCATGATGAACACGATGTCGAGCATCGGGGTCATGTCGATACTGGCTTCTTCCTCTTGCCGTACACGTTTACGTGCCATAGCTACTCTCTCTTAGTGATGCGGCATGCTATCGACAAGGCGATGGCTTGCAACTTTAACCTTGGCTTCCAGGCGTGAACTAAAGAACACGCCGGACAGGGCCGCAACCATCCCCGCCATAGTGGGGATAGTGGCCATGGAGATACCAGACGCCATCAGACGAGGGTTACCGGTACCGGTGTTAGCCATGATCTCAAACACATGCACCATACCGGTGACCGTGCCCAAGAGCCCCATTAGCGGACACACCGCCACCAGGGTCTTGATGAGTTGCATGCGCGCGTTCAACTTTTCATTGGCTTGGGAGATCCATGCCTCACGGATTCTATGCGCGTACCAGGATGTGGTGTCTTCACGGGCGTCCCAGTTTGCCACTATGTCCTTCACCAGTTTGGGGAAGGCGGAAGTGACATACATGTAGCGCTCGATCATCAGAACCCACATGATGAACAGCACGAGGGCAAGCCAGTTGAGGACCACACCCCCGGTATTCATAAAATCCCTGACAGATTCCCAGAGCTCTATCAGGAAGAGCATCATTACTTGGACTCCTTCTCCGCGTGCTCAGCGATGATGCCGGTGGCCTGTTCCTCGATGAGGTGGACCAGGGACTGGCTACGTGAGTACACGATGGAGTGCAGGAAGATCAGCGGCAGAGCAGCAACCAGACCCAGTACGGTGGTTACCAGTGCAGTAGAGATACCGCCGGCCATGATTTTCGGGTCACCAGTACCAAACAGGGTGATGGACTGGAAGGTGTCGATCATACCGGTAACGGTACCCAGCAGACCCAGCAGAGGAGCTACGGCAGCCAGAACCTTGATGACGGATACGCCGCGCTCGATGCGGGGAGTTTCCTTCAGGATGGCTTCGTCCAGTTTCAGCTCCAGGGTTTCAACGTCAACGTTACGGTTGTTTTCGTAAACCTTGAGGATGCGGCCCAGGGGGTTCTTATCGCTGGGGGTGTCGGACTTGAGCTGCTTACGGATAGCAGCGCTCATGCCGCCCAGAACGATCAGACGCTCAACAACGATCAGCAGACCCAGACCCAGAACGGCGGTAATAACATAACCAACAGTACCGCCCTGCTTGTAACGCTCATCCAGGGTGACCTTTTGGGTCATCAGGGTCAGGATGGTGCCACGAGAGGGGTCAACGTACAGGGCAGAGTAACCGGAAGCATTGTCAGCATAGCTGTCAACGGTAGCGGTCATGTAGGACTCTGGCTGACGGGACAGCTCGCCTACGGTCTCAGTCTCGCCGTTGAATACCAGGTACTGGTCGGCATCCATCAGGTTGAAGGTACCCACGCGGGTCACTTCACGCTGCTCACGGTCACCGGTACCGGTGATGACGTTGGCAGGGAACTTGACGATCTCACCAGAAGCGGTCATCTCTTTTTGCAGAGCAAACCACAGGTCTTCCAACTGGGGCAGTTCAGGCAGCTCTTTAGACTGAGCCAACTCACCCATCAGCTTGTCACGGCCAGGGAACTGAGCGGAGATGATGGAGGTTTGGAAGCGAGATTGAGCATCACCTGCAACCTGACGAACCACACCGAACATCTCACCCATGTTACCAACGGCCAGGGTCAGCTTTTCTTCCAGTTCAGCCAGTTGCTTTTCGTTCTCACCGAACTGAGCTTCCAGCTTCTTGCCACGGGCTTGCTCAGCAACCAGCTCACGCTTGGCCTGGCTCAGCAGGGCTTGCTTGTCGGCACGCTCAGACAGGAATTCCTGCTCACGCTGCTTGTTGATCTTACCTTCGGAGAGGCGATCTTTTTGTACCTGCTGCAGCAGTTGCTCCAGGGTCTTAGCCTGAGGAGCGGCAGCCATAACCGGCTGGGCGGCCACAAAGAGACCGGCAGCCAGAACAACGCTCTTCAATACGGTTTTCATTCTGCGGACTCCGGTGCTTCGATAGGCAGTTTCAGGAGATTCGGGGCAGCCTGGCCACGAGCCAGTTTCACCGCTTCACGCACGGAAGTGATGTACTCGTCACCCAGTTTTTCCCAGCCCTTGGCTTCACGGTTCCAGAACCAGGCATTCTTCTGGTCCAGAGACATGGCCAAAAACGCCACACGACCGATGTGTACGAAGTCTACAGAGAGCTCTTTACCGTCGATGGGCAGCAGGCCCTGGTAAGCAAAGCTCTTGGAGCCGTACTCAACTTCGATTTGGTAGGCTTCCAGTACACGGCGGTACTTCTCGGAAGTGGAGACCGCAGAGTCTTCCATCATGTCCTTGAGCTTCTGAACGCGCTCAACGCGCTCTTCTTTCTCGAAGGGGATGTCCAGAGCAACAAACTGCTCCAGAGTGTCGATCATCCGGTACATCAAAGGCACAACGCCCTGTTGCGTCTTGGTGATGTTGTTGATCTGTTTGTTGAAACGGGCCACTTCAACCTGTTGGCTCTCAATAAGCTTGGCGATGTGGTCGTTATAGATTTTCAGGTTATCGGTCTCGGCCACGGTAGTGCGGTAATCGGCTACCAGGTCACGAGTCTGATCTGAAATCTTGTCAATCTTGGCCTGTGAGGCCGCGGCGGCGTCATTGATAGTTTTCTCAACGTCTTGAGAAGAGACAAGAGGATCGGCCGCAAAAGCGGCGCTACCGGCAAACATAAAGGCACCGGCAAGGGCCGCAGCGAGTGTGCTTCTCTTGCTTAGTCTGGACATAGTTCCCAACCAACGTCTTATCGTTATAGAACCCTACTCACACAGTGGTGGCAGGAGTTTGAAGGACTGCACGCTCTGCGCAACACGCGCGAGGTACACCAGCACTGGATGATTCCAGATTCAATAAGGGGTGTCAACCGAGTGTTAGACAACCTTTAAGCAGCTTTTGACCCTTGTCTCAGCTTGGTCTAATCGGGGGAATAACTTGTTGAATTTCATTGGGTCGCATTGCCCTGTCATAGTTTGCCCCAGCACCAGGAAGGCAGCCTTAACAAGTCAGCTTCGGCCTATTTTTCATGTCGACCACGAAAACATCACGCTAGCAAGCTGCCAATGATCTTCTTCAAACCTATCGAGTCTCTGGGCTTCGAATCGCCTCTTAATCTACCTAATGCAGATAGAGGCACCAAAGAGCGACCATAAAAGAAGAAGCCGGCAAAAAGCCGGCTTCTTTATTTGGAGTCTAGAACAACTTAGAAGCGCGCAGTGAAGCGAGCGTACATGTAACGACCAGCAGTGTCGTAAGACGTGTTGATGGTGTTCATGTCTTCGTAGTCGGAGACATAAGGCGGTTCTTCATCAAACAGGTTACGCACACCCAGAGTGACGGAGTAGTTCTCGCCCAGGTAATAAGTCCCTTGAACATCGTGATACCAGATAGCATCAGCAGTGTTGTCCAGAGCGTCTGCATCATAAACATAGGAGTCGGTCGCAGACATGTAACGGCTTGTCCAGAACACTGAGAAGTTGTCAGTGGAGTAGCCGATGTTCACGTTAGCGCGCCATTTGGCGAAGGCACCTTTACGACCAGAAGCGTTTTGGTCTTCAGCTACTTTACCGGCAGCCTTGATCATCTCCTCACCTTCAAATGCCAGGTAGTTGTACTCTTTGAGGTAAGTACCTTCCAGAGACAAATTCAGGTCACCACCAATAACAGGAGTGGTGTAGGAGAAGTCAAAGTCGTAGCCTTTGGTGGTAAAGGTAGAGAGGTTAGCACTCTTATCCAAGATACCTGCAACAGGACCCAGAACAGAGCGATACTTGCTGCCTGGCAGCGGGGCTTGACCGAAGTAGCTGGGGCCTTGAATCAGATCACACAGCGGGCTGGAGAAGTCCTGGCTGTTGTAGCAAGCGTTGATGATGTTGCCTGGACCAGGCGAACCAATGGCATCGTCGATTTCGATGTCGAAATAGTCGATAGCCATGTTGAAACCTTCGAAGAAGGTCGGGGTATAGACGATACCCGCAGTAAAGCTATCTGATTCCTCCGGCTTCAGGTCAGCGTTACCGCCGCTGACAGAAGTGGCTTGGTTCGAAGTCGCTACGTAGTCAGGGTCAACACCGTCAGCAGCACAGTTAGCACGGATAATGGCGTTGGTAGAACTTCCCCAATTAGTACAAGGATCGTTGTAGCTGGGGTTGTTCTGGATTTCAGCGGAGAACAGTTCTGTGATGCTGGGTGCGCGGAAGCCCTCGGCTTTAGTTGCACGCAACAGCAGGCCGTCGATAGGCGCGTATTCGATACCGAACTTGGTGGTGGTATCGGAGCTGTCCAAATAGTTGTAGTCGGTCCAGCGGATAGCAGCACTGAAGGTCAACTTCTCAGCAAAAGGCATACCAGACAGGATCGGCAGCTCAAATTCAGCAAAGGCTTCATCTACGCGGAAGTCACCGTAGGTAGAGTCCGAAGGCTGGTTGTAGATCTGGCCGATAACAGCGGCGCCGTCCAGTTGCTCCTCGTAGGACTCGTAACGATTTTCATAACCGACAGCCCAACCAATTGCGCCACCAGGCAGTTCGAAATCGCCAAAGTCACCTGACAGGTTAGCTTGGAAAGTGCGCATTTCCTGGCGAGTAACCGGGGAGTTGGGAATGGTCGCGTAAGCGATCATTTCCGGGGTCAGAGTGTCTTTGGCAAAGGGGTTCCACAGACCGGGGCAGGCGTCGTCCGCGTCACAAAGGTCTTTGTTGACCAGAGTATTGAAGCGCTCAGGGTTACCCAGACCATACTCTACAGAAGCGTCAACAAAACGCTGGTAGTTGTAGGACACATCCCAGGACCAACCGTTCTGGAAGTAACCTTCAAAACCCATCAGCATCTTATAAGCATCGGCATCCTGGGTATAACGGCGGCCACCGGTCTCAGCCAGACGGCGAGAGATAACGACGTCCTGGCCAAAAGGGTTGTCTGGATGGTCTTCAGGTACTACCTGACCCCAGAAGGTACCCTCAGCGGCCAGCAGCTGTTCAGACTGACGGTTGCTGTAGGCTACTTCGGTAAAGGCATTAACACTGCTGAAGCCGCCATCACTGATTTCATAGTTGCCGGTAGCGTTAAAGCTGAAGACTTCCTGGGGAGTGACCAAGTAGCTAACAGCGGCGTAGTTATAAGCGTCAGTTGCACCATCGAAAGGACGAGGTACACCGTCAATAACTACATAAGCACCTTTGGGGAAGGTACCAGTACCATCGAGGTTTACGTTAGCAGGGGTAGTTGTACCAGAACCAGTACAATACTTAACACCATCATCTTCAGCCAACGGGCAGTCTGCAAAGCCACGGTCACGCTGCCAAATGGTGTCACGCTTGGTGTACTCCATGTTGATAACAGCATTGCCCTTTTCAGAGTTGGCGCCCATGGTCAGAGCGTAACGCTGAATCTCACCGTCACCCTTGCTGGTGCGGTCAGTCTGAGCGGTGAACTCTACGCCATCAAAGTCTTTCTTGGTGATGAAGTTGATAACACCAGCGATAGCATCAGAACCGTAGATGGTAGAGGCGCCGTCACGCAGTACTTCAACCCTTTCAAGAAAAGATACAGGGATCAAGTTCAAGTCGTTGTTAACAACTCGGCGACCATTCACCAGGATCAGGGTACGGGAGTCACCCAGACCACGCAAAGAAGCAGTTGCGTAACCAGAGCTGCCGTTGTTGATGGACGCGCCAAATTGAACACCACTGATAGCAGGGATGTTTTGAACAAAGTCTTCAATGGTGGAGTAACCGGAGTTGGAGATGTCTTCGGCGGTGAATACTGAAACAGGGCTGGCGCTTTCAATGTCGGTACGCTTAATACGAGAACCAGTGACCTCGATACGCTCAACAGCCTCCTCGCCATCGGCAGCATACGAAGGTACAGCTGTTACGGCAGCAGCAGCCGCACCAGCGAACATCGCCCAACGGACGGAATTCGCCAATTTGGTATTGCGATACATAAGTTTTTCTCCCTGGACCATTTGCATGGCTTCTTGTGTAGGGTTCGTATCATTCGACGAACCCTTGTTACTGGGTTGTAACCCAACCGTCGCGAAACTATAAACACACGAAACAATGACAGTCAACATTGGTTCACAATGTTTCAACCAGTGGAAACACTGAGGATACAGGGTGCCTGGGAGGACATCTTTCATGCAACATTTGACGTTAAAGTCAATTTTGTGAGTGGGATCCCATATAAAGAAGAAGGCTGCTCTCGCAGCCTTCTCACTCATACTGAACGTTGGACCAAGTTCAATCGCTAGAACTTCACGTTGACGCCGGCAAAGAAGTAGCGGCCGGTGACATCGTAAGCCTCTGAAGCGGTATTGATGCCGGTAGCACCGTTGAGAGTGCCTTGGGGCAGCAACGGTGGCTTCTTGTCGAAGACGTTGCGAATGCCGACGTTGAAGATAGTCCTGTCGGTCATGGCGTAGCTGCCGTTAAGGTCGTGGTAGAGGAAGGAATCGATGCTGTTGTAGTCGGTCAGGGGTTCGCCATCGCTAAAGTTGAAGTTCTCACCTTCTACGACAGAGTCCACCACGCTATCCCAGTACCTCATGCGCCAGGCGACGGTGAAGGCATCGTAGCTATAGGCCAGATTCAGGTTAGCCCTGTTCTCAGGGTAAAGCACTTCCCCGGCGTAATCGACGGAACTCCCGTCAGCAATGCTGCTGAGGGTCCACTCGAACATATGGTTCCAGATAAGGTCAGCCCGGAAGGAGCCCCCCCACAGGTCCATCACGTAAGACACCTCGGTATCGATACCGCGGGTATCTATCTTGTTCTCGTTGGAAGTACCGGTGTTGACCTCGATAAGGGCGCCGTTGGCGTCACGGATGGCGTTGCCGTTACAATCGGTCGAGAAAGCGCTGGACCCGAAGCAACGTTGCAGCACTGTTCCCCTTGGGGTAACAAAAATGGCATCGTCGATGGCAATGTCATAGTAGTCGACAGTCAGAGAGAGCCCTTCTGCCGCTTGCCAGATAAAGCCAGCACTCCAGGTATCGGCCGTTTCTTCCTTAACCTCGGGATTTCCCCCTACGAAGCCCCCAGTACCTTGTAACTCAGCCTGGGTCAGGGTAAAGGCCCCATCTCGAGCGATACGCGCTGCAATTTCCGGAATGGACCGGCAGTTCTCCGCCACGATGCCGGTTGTAGTGGCGGTCACATCGGCACAGGGGTCAGCGACGGTGGAAAAATCCTCACCCCGGCCAGCGTATAGCTCGGCAATATTGGGAGTACGAACTGCACGCGCGGCGGAGGCGCGCAGTTTCAGGTCATCAATCGGCGAGTATTGGACACCCAGGTTCCAGGTGGTTTGTCCCCCTACCACGCTATGGTCGGAGTAACGGGCTGCCAAGTCGACTTCCAAGCTATCTAGTACCGGCAGCACCAATTCCATGTAGTAGTCTGTGGTGCGGATGGTGCCATCAGTGGGATCCGACTTGTTGGTGGAAGAAGCCCCGGTCTGGGCCAAATCCCCAGGGCTAAAGCTGCCCCGCTCTTCCCGGTATTCGATACCGCCAGCCAAGGACACCAAGCCGCCAGGCAGCTCCAACGGCAACTCCCCGGTGGCTCCAGTGGCCAGCATGAACTGTTCGGCCTTACCACCAGCCTTGGAAGGCACTTTGATGTAGTCAACTGCGGCATCGGTGACGGTTCCGGCACCGAAGAAGTTCAAGGGAACACAGCCTTGCAGACGCGCCAGTTCATTGCGGCACACCAGATTGCCGTTGCCGTCATCGATAACATCCAGCGCCAAGGCGGCTCTTTCGATATTGACCTGGCCACCGTCCTCCTGGTCCTGCTTGGTGCGGCCCCAGGTCATGTAACTGGACCACAGCCAGTTGTCGTCGATGTTGTAGTCAAGGCCTGTTGCTACCCTGATGGTGTCACGCTGCACATCGGTGGACCGCGGCCCAAATTCCACCATACGGCGTACGAAGGCGCCGGCCTGGTTGAGGTTGGTGATCCCTTCAGCCTGCAGCTGCTGGCGCAGCAAGTCGGGGATCAACGGCGAGCTGATGTCCATGCCCCCTGTACCGTTGCGGTCCTTCAACCAAACGTCGTTGATGATGTCCAGGGGCGTGGGTTCAATGGTGGAGTCTTTGGTCTCAGTGGAGTTCCAGTTGAGCTCGGTCCAGGTGGTAACGTCTTCGTTGATGTTCAGATTGATGCCAGCGGCCGCATACTTACGCTCGATGGGCGTTACCAGCTGACGGTAGGCTGCACGGTCAAAGCCGCCGGAGTAAGGAGTCCCGTCCGCATTCAAGGTAATGTTGCCGGTATCAGCGGCATTTCGGAAGGTGACTCGCCCTTGAGGCGGGAAAGACGAGAATAAATCGCCAGGCACTTCCTTGCCGTTGTCATCCAGCAAGATAGCTGTATCATGTCTTGAAAATTTACGATCTGTTGATTTAAGACCGTTGTCCTTGTCATAACCAATTGAAACCCATGCATTACCCCCATTCCAGCTACCACCGGTGGTAATGTTTATCGTGTTTTGCTCCCGATCATTTTCATCGGAAACGCCGGTTTGCAAATCCACTTCCACGCCTTCGAAGTCTTTTCGCGTGATGATATTCACCACCCCCGCTATGGCATCGGAACCATAAATAGCAGAAGAAGCACTTTTTAAAATTTCGATACGTTCAATCAGGGCTGCAGGAATAGCGTTGAGGTCGACGGCGTAGCCGGTGGACGGGTCGACACCCGACACGAAACGACGTCCGTTAACCAATACCAGGGTGCGCTCTTCCCCCAGGTTTCTGAGTTCTGTGGTATTGAGGCCCACTGTAGTAGTGGAAAAGGCGCTGTTGGATTGGTCCGAGCCGGCAATGGCTACTGGTGAGTTATTCAGAATATCTGCAACGTTAATCGCGCCTATTTGTTTGATATCCTGGCGGGAGATCACTGTCACCGGCACGGGCGTTTCAAGATCGGTACGTTTAATACGCGATCCCGTTACCTCGATACGCTCCACCGTATCTTCGTCAGCCGCTTGTGCTTGGGAAATCAAAAGTCCGGAAGAAAGGGCCACCATCAAGGTACTGCTGATGGCCTTATGAAGATTACTTTTGCGATACATGATGTGTTCTCCCTGAAACGGTTTTTTATTAAGTCATTGGCAATAACGCCATGCCTCAATGCAAAATAACCGTAGTTCAGTTCCACAAAATTTCCTCATTTCAAACCATTGGATTAAACATTTTATTGACAAAAATGCGTCAACAATCGAAACAATGAATTTAACAATGCCAGTGCAATCAAATTTCCAGAATGCACGTTAATTAACCATTCATTTTTGTGTCCAAATTAAGTCCCTCTACTTGCACTTGCCTTTGAGGCCATTAGACTGGCTGCACCCTGAGCTGAGTGGCCGTTACCGTGCTGTCCGACAAGACCAAATCCGAGATCCAAGCTCTTTACCGCCGCCTGGGTGAGCAGGACCCCCACTTTCGCCCTCGCAAGGGTCAGCAGCTACTGATAGCGGAAGTGGCCAAGACCCTGGGCGGGGACTATCACCGCCAACAACGGCTGTTGATGGCCGAAGCCGGCACCGGGGTCGGCAAGTCCTTGGGGTATCTCATCGGCGCACTGCCGGTGGCCAGGCACCATAAACGCAAGGTGGTGGTGGCAACGGCAACGGTGGCCCTGCAAGAACAACTCATCAAAAAAGACATCCATCAACTGGTGAAGGCCGGCCTCCAGGTAGAAGCCAGGCTGCTAAAGGGCCGGCAACGCTATTGCTGCCTGCACAAGCTGCGCAGTACCGCTGCTGCTGCCGACCTCTTTGCGGATGTCAGCCTTTACCAAAAGCTGCTGGACAGCTACGCCAGGGGCAAATGGGACGGGGACAGGGACAGCTGGCCCAAGCCCATTGCCAACGAGCAGTGGCGCCATTTGGAAAGCGATCGCCTCAGCTGCAGCGGCCCGGGCCACAAGGATTGCCCCTATGGCAAGGTGCGCACCAACCCCGAGCAGGTGGACCTGTGGGTGGTCAACCACCATGTGCTGCTCACCGACATGGTCCAGGGCGGCGGTACCCTATTGCCCGACCCGGACGATTGTTTCTATATCATCGATGAAGCCCACCACCTGGCAGAAAGTGCCCGCTCCTTTTTGCAAGAGCACAGCCGCTTGTTGGCAGACAAGGACTGGCTGACCAAGCTCCCCGGTTGGCTGGATGAACTCCAGGGCTTGGTGCGAAAAGACAGCCTGGTAGGCCCGGCCATGGTGGTGCAGGACACGGCCCAGGAACTGGCCGGCGGCCAGCAAAGCGTTTACCAGTGGCTTAACCGTCAGCCTTTTGCCCAAGAAGCCCAATACCGTTTTGCCGAAGGCAAACTGCCCGGTTGGCTCAAGGACGTGGCCGAGGACCAAAATGCGGCCGCCCAGAAGCTCAACGGCAAGTTGCAGCAGGTGATCAGCCTTATCGACAGCGACAGTGCCCCCAAACTGCTGGCCTTGCAGGAACAGTTGCTGACCGCCATGGAGGGTGCCGAACGCCTGCAGAAGCTGTGGGGTGCCCTGGCCACCGAGCAGAAGATCCCCTGGGCCAAGTGGCTGGAGCGCACCGACAAGGACCTGGTGCTGTCGGCGGCCCCCATCGAAGTGGCCAGTCAGCTCAAACACAAGCTCTGGGAAAAGTGCGCCGGCGCCGTGTTGGTGTCCGCCACTTTGCAAAGCCACCAGGGTTTTAGCCACGCCGCCCGGGAGCTAGGCCTGGGCTCCCTGGAAGGTTGCCAATATAAGGTACTGCCCTCCCCCTTCGACTACCCGCGCCAAGGCACCCTTATCCTGCCCAAGATGAAAACCGATCCGGGCGACAGTGCCTTTACCGACGAGCTGGCCGAGGTATTGCCACAATGGCTGCCGGGCAACGAGGCCTCTCTGGTGCTCTTTGCCAGCTATTGGCAGATGGAAGCTGTGGTCAAGAAGCTGGAAGGCAAGCTGCCCATGGCGCCTTTGGTGCAGGGCCGTGAAAATCGCCAGGCCATGCTGGAGGCCCACGCCCTTCGCGTTAAAAATGGCCAGGGCTCCATCCTGTTTGGCACCGGCGCCCTGGCCGAAGGGCTGGATCTTAAAGGGGAGCTGCTGACCAACCTCATTATCACCAAGCTGCCCTTTGCGGTGCCGGACGACCCGGTCAGCCAGGCCCAGGCCGAATACGTTGAAGCCAAGGGCGGCAACGCCTTTACCACCCTGGCCCTGCCGCACGTCGCCCGGCGCTTGGTGCAGGCCGCCGGGCGGCTGCTGCGCTCGGAGAGCGACTATGGCAGGATAGTTCTCCTCGACAGGCGTTTGGTCAGCCGACGCTACGGCCGCCAACTGCTGGACGCCCTGCCTCCCTTTACCCGAGAGATCCACCCCTAGCCAGCCCGGCCCCAAGGAGTATCTACGTGACCGACCTGTTGTTGCAGCCCGATGTCTGGCTGTGGTTGCCCCTGGTGGCCTTCGCCGCCGGCTTTATCGACGCCATCGCCGGGGGCGGCGGCCTGCTGACGGTGCCGGCGCTGCTGACAGCAGGGCTGCCGCCCCACCTGGCCCTGGGTACCAATAAGCTGTCCTCTACCTTTGGGTCTTCCGCCGCATCCTGGACCTTTTTCAAAAAGCGCCTGTTCGATCCCCTTCTTTGGAAGACGGCAGCCCTTGGCACCCTCTTTGGCGCCCTGTTCGGCGCCTTGGCTGTGGATCTCCTCAAGGCCGAGTGGCTGGAAAAGGCCCTGCCCCTGGCCATCTTCGGCGCCGCCCTCTACACCCTCTTTATGCCCAAGGTCCAGGAAGGGCGCCGCCACCAGCCCCAGGGGGAGCACCTGCCCTTAAAACAAGGGGTGCAGGGCTTTACCCTGGGCACCTATGACGGCGTCTTTGGCCCCGGCACCGGCGCTTTTTGGACCGTCTCCACCCTGGCGCTCTACAAGCTCGACATACTGCACGCCAGCGGTGTGGCCAGGACCATGAACTTCATCTCCAATGCCACCTCCCTGGTTACCTTCGCCATACTGGGACATATTCATTGGGGCCTGGGGCTGGCCATGGGCGCCGCCTTGATGGTCGGGGCCTTCCTGGGTGCCCACTCCGCCATCCGTTTTGGCGGCAAATTCATCCGTCCCGTGTTCATCACGGTAGTGCTGATCATGGCGGCCAAACTGGCTTGGGAGGCCTGGTGACCCCAGTTGATGCCATCACCCGCCTGCAAGAGGCGGCAGGCCTGTTGCTGGACAGGGCCCGCCAGGTCGATGGCATGCGGGCCAAAGAAGGCCGCCTGGCCCGCCAACCCAACAAGGCGGTGTTCCCACCGGGACTTTTTCGCCAAACCGGCCGCGCCTTTGTGCCTTATGTGCTGGAAATGCAGCAAGGCCTGCAAAGCCTGGCCGAGCAGGCCCAGCAGCTGTCCATTCGCGCTGTCGGCGCCCGCCTCGACGCCTTCGAAAACCAGTTCACCGCCCTTAACAGGGCCATACGCCAGCATGAACTGACCGACGCCACCGGCCCCGCCATAGCCCCGCAGCTCAGGGCGGTGGTGGGCCGCTACCGGCCCTTGTACGACAAGCTCAAGGAATACAAGGAATACGAGCGGCGTCTTGACCAGAAGATCCGTCAGCTAAAAAATGACAGATTCATGACTATGCAACATCAGGCTGAAATACTACGCCAGTACCAACGTCTGGGGCGCTGCCGCCAGGCGATCACCGAACTGGAAGAACGACTGGAAGCCCTGGAGGCTGCCTGGAGGCAATAATGCGTTTGATGTCTTTTGTAGCCCTGTGCACCCTTGGCCTGTCCGCCCAGGCCGCCGAACTGACCCTGGCCGATGCGGTCTATGTCCATCAGCTGGACAACCAGGAAGTGAAAAACTACCTCTGGAACAAGACCGACAAGCTGACCCTGAGCCCCGGCAAACACCAGCTGAAAGTCAGCTATTCGAAGATTTTTGATGACGGCTTCGACTCCCACACCAAGGTCACCGTCGACGAGCACTGGATAACGATTCAGATCCCTGCCGAAGGCCAGTACCAGCTCACCACCCCCGAGCTTATCGATATCGATGCGGCCAAGGCCTGGCAAGAAGCCCCCTCCTTCGTGCTGGAAGGCAGTAAAGGCAAGGCTCTTGCCACCCTGGCACCGCGCCCCGAAGCGCCCCCCAAGGCCCCGGCCGACCCTGCCGCCGCCCAAAGCATGGCCGAGCAGCAGCTCCAGTACTGGTGGAGCCAGGCCGACGACGCCACGCGCCAGCGCTTTAAAGACTGGCTTAACCAACAGCACTGATGCTGCCCCTGGTTTACCACCCCAGTTACAGCTTTCCGCTGCCGGCCAACCACCGTTTTCCGGTAGGTAAATACCTGCGGCTAAAAGAAGGGCTGGCAGAAGACTTGGCAGCCGTTGCCCACCGCTATTTCAGCGCCGAGCCCGATCCCCTCTACCCGGCCCACTGGCACTGCCCTGACTATGTGCAGGGCTTTCTCAGCCAGTCGCTACCGGCCACCATGGCCAGGCGCATCGGCTTTCCCATGAGCGACCAGCTGATTGAGCGCACCCTGGCTGCCAACAAGGGCACCTTGCTGTGCGCCGAACTGGCGCTGGACCATGGCCTGGCCCTGCATCTGTCCGGTGGCTACCATCACGCCCACTACGCCCAGGGCGGCGGCTTTTGCATCTTTAACGACCTGGCCATGGCCGCCCAAACCCTGGTGGACCAAGGCAAGGCGCGCCGGGTACTGGTATTTGACTGCGACGTGCATCAGGGCGACGGCACCGCCACCATGCTGGCCCAGCACCCCGACTGCATCAGTGTGTCTGTCCATGCCCAGCGCAACTACCCGGCCAGAAAGCCCGACTCGGATCTCGACGTGGCCCTGCCAGAGGGCCTGACCGACCAGCCCTATCTGGATGCCGTGACCGACGCCCTGGACTTGGCCCTGCGTTACTACCAGCCGGACCTGGTGCTCTACGATGCCGGCGTGGATATCCATGCCGACGACGAGCTGGGCCATTTCAAGGTCAGCAGCCAGGGGCTTTTGCACCGTGACCGCCTGGTGTTGTCCCGTTGCCTTGCCAAGGATATTCCGGTGGCCGCCGTTATCGGTGGCGGCTACCAGCGGGACCTGCAAGGGGTGGTGAACCTGCATCGGCTGCTGTTTAAAGCTGCCGCCGAACTGGCGCCATAAAAAAAGCGGGCCTTGGCCCGCTTTTTTATCAGTCGCCCCCCAGGCTAAAGCCCAGGCGTTTTTTCACCTTGTCCGGCAATACCGGCAGGGCGTGCTTGGGCAGCAGGTAGGTGGAAATGGCGTAGAGATCGCGAAACAGCCTGTTGGCCTCGGTATTGCGGCGCAGGTAGTCGCTGCCGCTGGACCCGCCGGTACCTATCTTGGATCCCAGCATCCGCTGCACCATCAGCACATGGCGATAGCGCCAGGCGGTAAACAGCTCGTCGATTTCCATCAGGCTGGTCAGCAGTTGGAACGGCAACTGGAACAAGGGCTCGTCCCGGTAGAGGTTGATAAAGAGCGCCGACATCATGGCGTCATGGCTCAGTGACAGCTGCCCCTCGGCCAGCAGCCGCTGGTAATGGCTGTCGTCGAACAGGGCCTGGAAACGGGCCCGGGTGCCGTCCAGCTCGTCCAGCTGGCTGGTCAGGCTGTCTCCTTCGAAGGTCTGGCGGATAATGGCCTCGTCGGAGTCCAGCATATCCTGGGCCCCCCGGCGGTAATGTTCCCAGAAGGCAAAACCCTCGAATTTCAGCAGCGGCAGCCGCGACAGCCAGCGGTCCAGTTGGCAGGTCAAGGTCTCCTGCTGTTCCAGGGCCAGCAGGTAGGTCCTGTCGGCCTCGTTAAGGCGGGAATAAAAGAACTGGCGGTCTGCCTCGGTGCGCTGGGAACGGCGCAGCCCCAGGCGGATCTCCAGCTCCTTGAACTGCACCGACTGAAAGCCCGACGCCGGCACCAGGTAGTCGCGAAATTCGAGAAAATCCTGGGGAGACATGGTTTCCAGCACGCTAATCTGCTCGTTGATGAGCTTTTGAATGACGGTAAAACGCTTGAGGCGGTGCACTATGGTGGCCAGGGCTCTGTCGTCCAGCACCGGGTCCCCCATCAGGGCCATCACCGAACGCAGTTCATGGAGCAGCTGCTTAAACCACAGCTCATAGGCCTGGTGGGTAACGATGAAAAGCATCTCGTCGTGGGCCGGGTGCCCGTGCTTTTCGCTTTCCATGGCTTGGGCGCCAAGGAGCTTGTCCAGTTGCAGGTAGTCGCTGTAGTAGCAGGCGTGAGTATTTTTGCGCATAACCTAAGTGGCCTGTTGTTGTTATCAGGCAGAAGGCTACGTCAGGGAGATCTATAGGGCAAGGAAGGTGGCTCCCTCTCCAGCCGCACCCCGGCACACGAGTCACCTGCTGTGGCTGCTTCCTTCCGGACCTGACCAGGTTCACAGGGTATCGTTGCGAGGGGACCGGAGAGGTCGCCGAGCGTCATTATCCATACCCCCCCCACCGACGGCAAGGCAACCGGGTCCGTTTGCACACAAAAACGGCACTTTCTTCCCTGCTCGGCAAAAGCTACACTTTTTAGCAACATAATTAAGACGCTTGCCCATGGATCTACCACCGCCGTCGCCAGTGCCAGTAGAGGAGCTCAAGCTCTGCGTATCCAAGGCCGCCCTGGATTTCAAGCTGGCCAGCTCCCTGCTCTATGCCATCATCAAGGCCGAAGGGGGCCAAAAGGGCAGTATGAACGCCAACAGCAACGGCACCCTGGACTTGGGGGTGGCCCAGATCAATTCCATCCACCTGCCCGAGATGCAGCGCTTTTACCCGAAGCTTACCCTCACCACCCTGGCCTACGACACCTGCACCAATGTCCATGTGGCGGCCCGGCTCTTTCGCGGCCACCTAGACCAAACCCAGGGGGATATCTGGGAGGCGGTGGGGCGCTATCATTCCAAGACCGAGCACTACAAGGAAAAGTACCAGCAGCGGGTAGCCAGCTACTGGTTGGAATTTTCCAAGGCTAAGCGCTGATGTGCTAAGGTGTCGCCGGTTTTTGTGGAGACCCCGATGCAACCCCTGGTCTATGCCCCCCCTACAGGCCCCCTGGCCATCCTCTATGAAGACGCCCAGCTGCTGGTCGTGGACAAACCCTCAGGCCTGTTGTCGGTGCCTGGGCGTGAAGAGGCCCATAAAGATTCGGTGGTCAGCCGGGTTCGCCAGCGCCACCCCAAGGCCGAAGCGGTGCATCGCCTGGACATGGACACCTCAGGGGTGCTGGTGCTGGCCTTGACCAAGGAAGCAGAGCGGGCCCTCAAAGGCCAGTTCCAGGACCGCCAAACCCACAAGGGTTACCAGGCCCTGATCTGGGGCTGCCCCGAGCCCCTGTCCGGCAAGGTGGAGCTGCCCCTGGTTTGCGACTGGCCCAACAGGCCAAAACAGATGGTGTCGCACGAAGAGGGTAAGCACGCGCTCACTCACTACAAAGTCAGCGAGCGCTTCGAAGATTACAGCCGGGTGGAGATGACTCCCGTCACCGGCCGCTCCCACCAGCTGAGGGTGCACATGCAGGCCCTGGGCTGCCCCATTCTGGGGGACCGCTTCTATGCCGACGGCCAGGCTCTGGCAGCGGCCGACCGGCTGATGCTGCACGCCCACTGGCTGCAATTGGCCCATCCGGTGACAGGCGAAAAACTGCGGTTGGTGGCGCCCCTGCCCTTCTAAGTTGCACTGGCGGGTTTTTCTTCGCACCATGGAGAAAAACCCAACAGAGAACTCTTATGCCCTACCAGTCCTTTATTCCCCCCAGGCGCACCCTGATGGGGCCAGGCCCCTCCGACGTCTACCCCAACGTGCTCTCGGCCCTGAGCCGCCCTACCCTTGGCCACCTGGACCCCTTGTTCATCCAGATGATGGACGAGCTCAAGGCACTGCTCCAATACGCCTTTCAAACCAGCAACCCCATGACCCTGGCCATCTCGGCCCCCGGCAGCGCCGGCATGGAAGCCTGTTTCGTCAACCTGGTGGAGCCGGGTGAGAAGGTGATCGTTTGCCGTAACGGCGTCTTCGGTGGCCGCATGCTGGAGAACGTCAAGCGCCTGGGCGCCGAAGCTGTGGTGGTGGACAGCCCCTGGGGCCGGGCCGTGGAAGTAGACAAGGTAGCTCAGGCTATCAAGGCCCACCCCGACGCCAAGTTCCTGGCCTTTGTCCATGCCGAAACCTCTACCGGCGCCCTGTCCGACGCCAAGGCCCTTTGCGCCCTGGCCCAGGCAGCGGGCATGCTGACCATAGTGGACGCCGTCACCAGCCTGGGCGGGGTGCCGGTCAAGGTGGACGAATGGGGCATCGATGCCATCTATTCGGGCAGCCAAAAGTGCCTGTCCTGCGTGCCGGGCCTGTCCCCGGTCAGTTTCAGCCAAAAGGCCGTCGACAAGATCAAAAGCCGCCAAACCCCGGTGCAAAGCTGGTTCCTGGACCAAAGCCTGGTGATGGGTTACTGGGAAGGCAGCGGTAAGCGCAGCTACCATCATACGGCCCCGGTCAATGCCCTCTACGCCCTGCACGAAGCCCTGGTCCAGCTCCACAACGAGGGGTTGGAGCAAAGCTGGCTGCGCCACAGCCAAATGCACGAGCTGCTGGCCGGCGGCCTGGCCAAGCTGGGCCTTGAGCTTATCGTGCCCGAAGGGGAGCGCCTGCCCCAGCTCAACACGGTGCGTATCCCAGACGGGGTGGACGACGGCGCCGTGCGCGCCCGCCTCCTTAACGACTACAACCTGGAAATAGGCGCCGGCCTTGGCGACCTGGCCGGCAAGGCCTGGCGCATCGGCCTGATGGGCTACGGGGCCCGCCGCGAAAACGTCACCCTTTGCCTGGCCGCCCTGGCCGAGGTGCTGGGTCACTGATCCCAAGGCGCCACCCGGCGCCTTTTTTCTTTCAGGCCCGCCAAGTTACAAGTCCATGTCCGAAAACGGCGAGCTAGCACCGGCTCTGCTGGTTATCATGGACAGCAATTCACAGGAGCCTGCCCATGAAACTGGACCCCAATGCCTGCTACCAGGCCCTAGTCAGCCGCGACAGCCGTTTTGACGGCCGCTTCTATGCGGGTGTCCTCAGTACCGGTATTTATTGCCGCCCGGTCTGCCCGGCTCGCAAGCCCCTGGCCGAAAACTGCCGCTACTTTGCCAATGCCGCCGCCGCCGAGGCCGCCGGTTTTCGCCCCTGCCTCAAATGCCGCCCCGAACTGGCACCGGGCTACGCTTGGAGCGACGCCAGCCAGCGCCTGGCCAAGCGGGCCGAGGAATGTATCCGCGCCGGCGACGAGGCCAACCTTGCAGAGCTGGCTCAGCGCCTAGGGGTAACCGACCGGCACCTGCGCCGGGTCTTTACCCAGCAGTTTGGGGTTTCTCCCGTTGCCTACGCCCAAACCCAGCGGCTGCTGCTGGCCAAAAAGCTGTTGGCCGATACCGCCATGGCCGTTACCGACGTGGCCATGGCCGCCGGTTTTGGCAGTGTGCGGCGCATGAACAGCCTCTTTGCCGAGCGCTATCAATTGTCCCCCAAGCAGCTAAGGGGCCAGCAGCAGCGCCGCCAGGACAGGGCCGAGTTTCGCCTGAGTTACCGCCCGCCCCTGGACTGGCAAGCCTTGCTGAACTTCCTGGCCGCCCGGGCCATTGCCGGGGTCGAGCACATCGCCGGCGGTCAATACTGGCGTACGGTGCGGATAGGCTACCAAGGCCAGGTCCACAAAGGCTGGCTCAGGGCCTGGTTAGGAGATGGGGAAGTGCGGGTCGAGCTGAGCGCTTCCTTGTTAAGGGCGGTGCCGCCCATCTTGGCGGCCCTTCGTCACCTCTTTGACCTGGACGCCGATCCCCAGGAGATAAGCCTGGGCCTGGGCACCTTGCCAGGGGAGGCGGGGCTGCGGGCACCCGGCGCCTTTGACGGCCTGGAAATGGCGGTGCGGGCCATCCTTGGCCAGCAGATCACCGTGACGGCCGCCCGCACCCTGGCCGGGCGCATCGCCGCCCTGGGCGAGTCCTGCCAGGACGCCCCACAGGGTCTTAGCCATTATTTCCCCGATGCCGCCACCCTGGCCGCTTTGGCCCAGTCGCAACTGGGCGAGCTGGGGGTGATACGCAGCCGTAGCGGCGCCATCCTGGCCCTGGCCGGCGCCGTCCAGCAAGGGCTGGACTTGAGCCCTGCCGCCGATATCGACCAGGTTAAGGAGGCCCTGATGGCACTTCCCGGCATAGGGCCCTGGACAGCCAGCTATATCGCCATGCGCGCCCTGCACTGGCCCGACGCCTGGCCGGAAAACGACCACGGCCTCAAGGTTGCCAGCGGCTGTAAAACCCCCAAAGCCCTGGCCGAGGCCATGGCCCCCTACAGCCCCTGGCGCGCCTACGCAACCCATCACCTGTGGAGCACCTTATGAAAAACGTCCTGCCCCTCGAGACGCCCCTGGGTGTCCTGTACCTGGTGGCCGAAGACCAGGCCCTGATCGGCGCCTGGTTTGCCGAGCAAAAGCACTTTCCCGACCAAGACGGCTGGCAGCAAGCCCCCCAAGATCCCCTGCTGCAAGAGGCGGCCCGCCAGGTAGCGGAGTTCTTTGCCGGCCAACGCCAGCAGTTTGCCCTGCCCCTGGCCCCCAAGGGCACATCTTTCCAGCAGCAGGTCTGGCGCCAGCTCCAGGCCATTCCCTTCGGCCAAACCCGCAGCTACGGCGAGCTTGCCGCCGCCATGGGCAGGCCCAGCGCAGTGCGGGCCCTGGCCGCCGCCAATGGCCGCAATCCGTTGTCCATCCTTATCCCCTGCCACAGGGTTATCGGCGCCAACGGCAGCCTCACCGGCTACGCCGGCGGCCTGGAGCGAAAGGCCTTCCTGCTGGACTTGGAACAGCAGCCATAAAAAAGCCCGTCATGGGACGGGCTTTGGCTTCTGATGTGACGTAGCGGGCGGCATTGATGCCACCCTGGCCGGAGTATTCGCATCTTGCCAAGCAAGATGATATCCCCGCCGAACCGCAGAGACGAAGAAGCCCGGTCATAGACCGGGCTTCTTCTTAATATGGCGGTGAGGGGGGGATTCGAACCCCCGATACGTTGCCGTATACACACTTTCCAGGCGTGCTCCTTCAGCCACTCGGACACCTCACCATATTGTTTGCTAAGGGGCTTCGCACTGCGTTTTGCCTCTCAACGGGGCGCTATATTAGGGGCAAGGTGCCAAGGGGTCAACCGCTTTTTCAAGCCTAAGCGTTTGTTCGGCGAGCTTTTGAGCAACACAGCAAAACGCCACCTTGCGGTGGCGTTTTTTCAGGCGTTTCCTTTGACCTTGAGCTTAAGATCTTCGGCAAAATCCAGCATTCGGTTCAAGGGCACCATGGCCTTTTCCGCCAAAGCCGGGTCCACATGAATTTCGTGGGGCTGCAGCTCATCGGCTGTCAGCGACTCATAAATGGCCTTGAGGCCGTTCATGGCCATCCAGGGGCAGTGGGCACAGGAACGGCAGGTGGCGCCCTCCCCTGCGGTGGGAGCCTCCACAAATTCCTTGTCAGGGCACAGCTGCTGCATCTTGTAGAAGATGCCCCGGTCGGTGGCCACAATCAGCCGCTTGTTGGGCAGGGTCTGGGCAGCCTTGATCAGCTGGCTAGTGGAGCCGACCGCGTCGGCCATCTCGACGATGCTGGCCGGTGATTCGGGGTGAACCAGCACGGCGGCGTCGGGATAAAGGGCCTTCATGTCCATCAGCGCCCGGGTCTTGAACTCATCATGGACGATACAGGCACTTTGCCACAGCAGCATGTCGGCGCCGGTTTGCTTGTTGATGTAGCCGCCCAGATGTTTGTCGGGGGCCCAGAGGATCTTTTTTCCCTGGCTGTCCAGGTGCTCGACTATCTCCAGGGCGATGGAAGAGGTCACCACCCAGTCGGCCCGGGCTTTGACGGCAGCCGAGGTGTTGGCATAGACCACCACGGTGTGGTCGGGGTGGGCGTCGCAAAAGGCGCTGAACTGGTCGGCCGGGCAACCCAGATCCAGCGAGCAGGTCGCCTCCAGGGTGGGCATCAGCACGGTTTTTTCCGGGCTGAGGATCTTGGCCGTTTCCCCCATGAACTTCACGCCGGCGACGATCAGGGTCTTGGCCGGGTGGGTCTTGCCGAACCGGGCCATCTCCAAGGAATCGGAGACACAGCCGCCGGTCTCTTCGGCCAGGGCCTGGATCTCGGGGTCGGTGTAGTAATGGGCCACCAGCACGGCGTCACGGGCCTTGAGCAGCGCCTTGATACGCGCCTTGTAATCGGCCTTTTGTTCGTCGCTCAGGGGTTTAGGCTTGGGCGGAAAAGGCAAATCCAGGTTTACCTGGGGGATCTGGGTCATAACCTCGAACCAACTGACTTCTGGGTACCGGGCCATTATACGCCCGGGGACAGATAACAAAAAACCCCGCAGCAGCGGGGTTTCGAATAATGGTGGGTCGTGCAGGATTCGAACCTGCGACCAATTGATTAAAAGTCAACTGCTCTACCAACTGAGCTAACGACCCGAATTATTGTTGTTCTTCGCAAACCAGTGGTTTGCCTTCGCCTGGCAGTGCCGAGCAGGACCTGAGCCCTTAAGGATGGTGGGTCGTGCAGGATTCGAACCTGCGACCAATTGATTAAAAGTCAACTGCTCTACCAACTGAGCTAACGACCCACATTGTTCTTTTTCTTCGCAAACCAGG